>NZ_BAAFPR010000010.1:0-100679 GCF_042847315.1 Lacticaseibacillus jixiensis | reverse complement strand
TGATCCAGCTGAAAGTGGACAACATCAGGTTTATCTTCCAAAAAAATCACCTCACCAAATATATTGATGAGGCAAGTATAACGCGCTGGATTTTCGGTGAGAATCCGTCATTTGGCTGGGTGCTTACGGATCTTCAGCGTCACCAATTCGGCACACGCATATAGCAGCGTCTTGATGTCTTTGATCGGCACCATGCGAATGATCGCCCCGATTTGCAGCGCGCCTTCGTCGAAAGTGTGCCGAGGCAGGCTCATTAATTCGTTGACCCGCACCCCGTTTGGCACCAAAGCCAGCTTCTTTTCGTCGGCGCCGCCTTGCCGCTGATGGGCTTGGTTGCCTAATGACAAAGTGATCACTTCTTCGGCTGCGTGATAAGCTAACTTGGCCAAATAGCGGAAGAACTTGATCCACTGCGGCTTGAAGGTCAAATCCAGCCAGTCGGTTTGCAAGATATCTTCTTCACGTTCCCGGGCATAAATGCCGTGTTCCGTTAAAATCACTGGAGTCTTGGCCTTAGCATGCATGGTTGCCGCCAACACCCCGGCATAACCGGTGGCAGTGGTTTGGATCAAGTCATATTGGCCGACCGGTTGTTGCAACAAGCGCAACAGCGGCGTCAACATGTTGCGCCATGACCAGTAATAACTCAAGAAGGCCACGGCTTCGTGATTGCGGGCATATTGTTCGCGGATCAGCGTGTAGAATTCCTCACTGGCCAAGAACGTGTCGGCATCCCCCAGCTTTGACGCATCGGCAAACAACCCCAACGCGTCTTCCACCACCGTGTCCATTTCCAGCCAGTGGCTGATCACGGCGAGGTCTTCATCCGTTAGGTTCACCGGCTGCGCTTTGGCGCGCTGGCCGGCTAGCGGATAATCGATTACTTGGTTTAAGTTCTTTGGCAGTTCATAGCGGGATTGGCGCGGGTCACTCGAAGCGGTGATGGCCAACACGTCAAATTCAGCATCAGGCAGTTCTTGGATCAAGTTCTGCACCCAACTGGACACCCCGCCGGTGACATATGGGTAACAACCTTCTGCGATCAATGCAATTCTCATTATTTTCCTCCGTTAATGCACGACGGGAATCGTCACTGCCGCTTGTTTCAACTGCACGCTGTACAAGCCGTCTGACAGTTGGGTGACTTTGCGGTTTTTGAAGTCGCCTGTCGCCAAGCGGCCGTCTTGCAAGCGCACATTGACACTGGCGTTAGTCGGCAAGTGGCGCGCCATGACTTCAATTTGCTTGTCGCTATAAGCCACATCCACGGCGCCTTTGAAATATTGCTTCAAAGTGGCTGTCGCCAAGCGCTGGGTCATCGGCGTGATTTGTGGGAAATTTGTGGCAATGAATTCCAGCTGTTCAGCATAGCCTTCAGCAAGCGTCGGCCAGTTGGCGCCGTTGCCGCGGGCTTGGTCAAACACGTCATCAGGATGGATGAAGTGCGACACCACGCTGAACGTCGCCGCCACTTCGGCGATTTCATAGCGGTTCTTCGGCGTGTTGGCGTAACCGGAGACATTGCGCGGAAAGTTGAACAACGCCGAGTCGGCTTGATTCTCACCGTATTCGGTGACATAACGCGAACTGGTTTGATCCCCGAAATACAGCGCCGCCACCGTGTCCAAATCTTCAAAAACATTGCCTAACGCCTGGATACCGGTGTCTGATAACAAGTTAGAAGGCGGCACATAAGTGGTCACCTTCGCGCGCGAATCCAAGGTGTCGACTAAGTTTGCGACTTGGGTGAGGCTTTGTTCCATTGTGGCTTGATCAGGCCAAGCCTTGTATTTGAGCTTGGCGTCCACTGGATCTTCAGCCAACAGCAATGGCTGGTGGTTAAAGCCGTGCATCGACAATTCGCCGCCAAGTTGCATTAATTCGCGGGTGTATTTCTGACCCGTTTTGCGCATTGCCGCATACAAGTCGACGGTTTGGCCTGACACATCGTTGCCATACGTGCCGATCAGCGCCCCGGTGTACTTAAGGTGGTATTGCTTGGCCAGCTTGGCCATGTCCGGCCACCAGTAATGCGCATAGAAATCCGCAACCGTGGTGGTGTCGCCTGCTGCCGTGGCCACAGTGGTGGTGGCTTCTGGCACCGGCGCTGGGAAATCGTCGATATGCATCACTTGAATGCCGGCTTGGGCGGTGACACTCACCGGTTGCAAGCGCGTCAAGCTTTGCACAAACAAGCCGCGCGCCAGCTTATCCGCCAGATAATGCGTGTTCCAATATTGCACCGTACCGCCTTTGGTGTCGTGGCTGACTAACAGCGGCTGCTCTTGCGCCGAGATCAACGTTTCGGCTTGTGGCACCAGCGTCAAAGCGTTGACGTTATGCGCAAAAGCATCAGAGTCGTTCTCGATCACATTCGGGTAGCCGGGATACACTTCTTGATCGAAGTGCAAACCGGTGACTTTCTCGTCTTTGCCGAATTCCTGCACCCCGATGGCCGCTTGCAGTGCTTTAGACGGTTCATCTAGCGGCGCCATAAACACCACATTGCCGCCATTTTCAATGAACGCCAATAAAGCCGCTTCGTAGTCTGCGACATCAGCGTCGGCGACTAACAAGGTGGAATTCGCATCTGGTTCAACCGTGGCGATTTGATCTGCGGTGAGGTCTTGAAACTCCACTTTGGCATAACTTAGCCCGACTTTGGTGGATTGTTGCAGCTGGGCGGCTTCGGCTTCGCGCGGTTGAACATAGTAGACGCGGTTTTTGCCGGTGAGGGTCGTTTTCTTCGGGGTGTGGTGCACCGAAACCGTTTCTTCAGCGGCGATCGCTGGGAAAACGCGCAGGTGCAATACGTCGCTGCGGATCAATAGAATGCCCGTCACGATCAAGCTGGTCAAGACGGTGATGCCGATCGCGAGGGCTAGTTTAGCCCGTTTCATTCAGCGTCCTCCTTCTTAATAAATTGATGCGTTGGCGCTCGTTGCGGTTGAGTTCCACCAAAGGCGCCGCCCCAAGGTTCTGCAGACGCTGGGCCACTTGTTGCCAATCACTGGTCGCATAAGCCAGGTGCAAGCGGCGATATTGCATCGGCGCATTGGCCACGCCGGCTTGGACCGCATCGTCTAAAGTCTTGGCGGCGTCGGCAAAGCGGTGCGCGTGCAATTGCGCATCCACCAGTGCCGCCCAGAATTGCCACACCCCTGGATAACGCTTGGCCAGCTTAGCGGCGTCAGCTTCCAATTGCTGCCAAGCACGCTTGGCGCTGGTTTGATCCAGCAAAGCCGCATCGATCAAGGCGCGCTGCGCATCTAACCATGCCTTGCCAGCATCGGCAGTGTGCAGCTTGGCATAAGCGTCTTTGGCTTGGGCGATGGCTTGTTGATGGCGATTGGTGAGCTTTTGCCAAGTGGTGGCGGCATAATGCACCGTGTCCACATGGCCGGTATCAAGCGCTTGTTCTAACAAGCGGCCAACTGCCGGGACCTGGGCATTCTGCAATTGCACCACAACATTGGTATGGCCGGCTTCGCGCTTGGCCAACAGCGCCGGGCGCAAGGCTTCGGCTTGGGCGTCTTGTTGGGCTTGCGCGCGCAAGTTGGCGTAGTTCACCACTGGTTCAAAGCGGTTGGCGGCGTGTTCGTCGATCACTGCTTGCCCGGCGTTTTGGCTTGGCTGATAATGCCCGCGCCACCAAATCGCCGCGACCAAACCCACAATGGGAAACACTGCCGAAACGATCAGACACAACGTATCCAGCATCGGCCATGAGCTGTGCCATAACGCCTTAAACAGCAACACACAAAGCAATAAATAGGCTGCATATAGAATGAGGATCATCATACCCTACCCTTCCAGCACATTGGCTAAGACGTTAGCACTTGGCGCCACCGGATAAGCGGCTTCGCGCAAGGCTTCGGTTTCCATACGCATGCCTAAGATCTGCGTGAACCAGCCAAACAAGTTCAATTGTTGTTGGCTAAGCTGTTCAAAAGGCAGATCCAGCGTGATCACATAAGCCAGCTGATCATTGACCAACACCGCCCCAGCCAAGCTTGGCGCATCTTGACTATCGGCTTGCCCACGCAAGATCGGCGCGCCGGATTCGATGGTGCGCTGGATCATCGGCGCTTGGCAAGTGAGCGTTTGCACCGTGGTGCCCGCAGATGCGGCAATCGGCTTCAAAGCATTGTCGCCTCCGCATTCATGCACCACGACATTGGTGGCGCCAAGGTGGCGTTCAAGCTGCTGCACCACCGTGGCTGGGACAAAACGCGGCGCCACATGGTCTAACACTTGGAACAATTCAACCAGTTCTGCGGTTTGGTTGTCAGTCGCCAATAAATTGGTTTTCAATTCGTCTTTGGCGGCGACCACCGTATCAACCGTGCTTTCTAATTCAATGATATCTTTGTGCAATGACGCGTTCTGATAACGTTGGTCTTCCAAGCGTTCCCGGCGCGCGCTGGTGATCCCGCCGATCAGCGCCGCAGCCAGCAGCATCCCGCTCCAATACAGCAGCGCATCAAATTGCCAAAGTTGTAAGAGAATATCTTCTTGCAATAACCCACCGGTATACAACATGTTACCCACGAACAACGCGCCCCAGCTGTACAGCCCGACGCTGATGCCATAATAAGCAGCGAATCCCGCTACTACGAATGCCCCAAGCATAGCCGCATGCGTGGTCGTCATCCAGTTAGTCTCGGCCATTAACAGGCCGATCAGAAATACCCCCACAAGCGGTTCCACGAACTTCAGAATGGTCCGTGTCTGGTTGGTCTTAGCCATGAAAAGTTACTCCTTTCAAACACCCAGAGCGCAGCAGCCCGATCTTAGCGATGTGGATAAGACGGGATGACGCAAAGGCGTTCTTTGCCTTGGCGGCGTCACGGCTTATCCGCAATCGCGTTGGGCTGCGCAGCTCGACGATAAACCAGAGCGAAGTGGCGCGCTGTTAGCGGGTCAGGTAGCCTAGCCATCGTGCTTGGGGCGCTTTTTGCCCCAAACACAATGGCGTAGCTAGCTGCACCCGCGTTGCGCCACGCAGCTCGACGATAAACCAGAGCGGAGCAAAGCGGGTGCGCGATGTGGGTAAGATGGCCTGAGTTTATGGCGCTCTTTGCCATAAGCTTGGGACAGCTTACCCACAATCGCGTTGCTTTGCGCAGCTCGACGATAAACCAAAGCGGAGGGTCTCCGCTTTTCTCAAATTTTTCCCTTACCGCCCTTGTACCACGTCGTACACATCGTTGGGATTGTATGTCACCAGCATCCCTTGCCGCTTGGCTTCTGCTAGCGACGCGGAATCGGCGCACACGGCATACAATTTGGCGTCAGTTGCTTGCAGCCGTTTCAGCCAATCGCGGCTCCATTGGTCTTCGCGAATTTCTTTGGCGCGAAAATCTTCCCATAAGACGCGCTTGACGAAAGCTTGGCTGGTGTCGATATACGTGGCAAAGCCGCGGTTTTGCAACCAATCCAAGTCGGGAAACCGCGCCTGCATGCGGCCTAACCACTCGCGCAATGCTTCGCGCTGGCTGGCTTGCACTTGCGGGTGGTCGGCGAGATAGTCGTCAATATCGCCTACCGTATCCAAGAACACCCCGGTGTAGCCGCCATGAGCCAAGCGCTCGACTTTAGCCGTAAGCGCCTGTTGCACGTCGTCGCGGGTGAGATCCAACATGTACGTGTCCCATGCCGGAATCGCCACGGGTTTGCCGGCGACTTGCAGGCGCGCTTTGGTTGGTAATTCGTAAGCGGGTTCCATTTCCATCACATTCACATAGCCATATACGGCACTGGTCGCTGTCAACGTTTGCAGTTGCGGCGTTGACCACGCATTTGGTTCCACGATCACCAAGGGGTAGGCGCTTAGTTGCTGCACAACTTGTGCACTGGCCTGTCCATAGTAGATCTTGAAGTCACTGCGCTGCATCCACTCACCTCCTGTCATCAGCCCTGCCAAGATAACCAGCCATACCACCAATAACCCCTTGCGCATGGCTTACCTCCCCTGTAATTTAAGGTTAGCAGAATGAAGTAAACGATTGCACGCAAGAACCTGTGGATGATCGTTAATATCATCAATTTCTAATTTTCATCCATCCAGATGGCGCCGCATCAGCATTTTGCCGTCACCGTTAACCGAGGCAAAAGCAGCTGAGCGGACAATTCGACAACTGCAACGTTCACATTTTGTTCACAATTAAGGCGCAAAATGGTCCCTTGTGAGTAAATTAGACAGCAGAGAGGATGATAGGCAACATGGATGAGGAACAGCGCCGGCATTCGCCGTGGAAAAGCAACTTAACGATCTTGTGGGGTTGTACCTTCGTGGCAGGGATCGCTTTCTCCGAGATCATGCCGTTCATGTCGCTGTATGTCGGCCAGCTGGGAGATTTCACCAAGTCGCAAGTCAGCTTCTATTCCGGCATTGTTTACGCCGCCACTTTTCTGATGACGGCCATTGTCAGCCCGTTATGGGGCGCGTTAGCCGATCGCAAAGGGCGCAAGATCATGTTGATCCGCGCGGCCTTCGGGATGGCGGTGGCGATGCTGTTGATGGGCTTGGTCACTAATATCTGGCAATTAATCGGCTTGCGCGCCTTGCAAGGCCTGTTTTCCGGCTACATCTCCAATGCCCAAGCCTTGATCGCCAGCCAAACCCCGCGGGAGAATGCCGGCAAAGCGCTGGGGACTTTGGTCACCGGCTCAACTTCCGGCACCTTAATGGGTCCGGTGTTAGGCGGCGCTTTGGCGCAGTTCTTCTCGATTCGCAACACCTTCTTCATCACCGCCACGCTGTTGTTCATCACCGGGATCATGTCGGCGTTCTTCGTCAAAGAAGACTTTGTGCCTGTTGAGCACTCCAAGCAAGCGCGAGAGCGAGGCTTCCTATCACAGTTCGCCAGTCCCAAGCTAATCATCGTGTTGCTGATTTCTACCATGTTTGTGCAGTTAGGCAACACATCCATCGCGCCGATTATTTCCTTATATGTGAAAGAATTGATGCATAACGCCGGCCCAGTGGCGTTGGTTGCCGGCATCATCGCGGCATTGCCTGGGATCTCCAATATCATGGCTGCCCCGCGGCTTGGCGCATATGGCGACAAGCATGGCAGCGGCCGAGTGTTGATTGCCGGGTACATTTTCGCGGTACTGGTTTATTTGCCGCAAGGTTTCGTACCAGGGGTCGTCGCATTAGGCTTCTTGCGCTTGATGGTCGGGATCTCTGATGGCGCGTTGTTCCCGACGATTCAAACCTTATTGACGAAAAATTCGCCGAGTTCCGCGACTTCTTTGATCTTCTCGTGGAATCAGTCCTTCCAAGCGCTGGGTAACATGTTCGGGTCACTATTAGGTGGGACCTTGGCTGGGGTCTTTGATTATAATGTGGTGTTTATTTCCACTGCGGCATTGTTGTTGACCAATTTCTTGATCCTGTGGTTCACTGCCCCGCAACTGCGGCGGCAAGCAGCGTAAATATAGTAGATACTGGTCACAGCTTGAGTGGCGCAAAGGGACAAATCACCTGATGATGATCTGTACACGTGATATAATGGAAACACAAAGAGCGCGACCTTTGCACAGGCCACGCTCTGAGGCAAAACCGTTTTAAGAACGGTGGTCGAATACTAAGCAAGCATTAAGCCGCTAGCAAATCTCGCAAAAGAATATGGAGCGGCTTTTTGCTTGCTCATTTTTTTCGGATTCTTCCGAACGCCACCATCAGCAAGTGCTTCGCTTCTAGCAGGCAGGTCATCGCCTTGATTAACCGTGTTGCCACATTGACCAAGACTACCAGCGCACCGATGATGGCCGCAACTGATGCAATCGCACCAATCACAAGCCTTGCTGTCGTCGAGCTGCCCAGGTGCAATTTGTTCCGCTCGGGTACGTCTTGGCGACAGTCTGGTCGCGTGATATAATAGAGACACAAAGAGCGCGACCTTTGCACAGGCCGCGCTCCGAGGCAGAACCGTTTTAAGAACGGTGGTCAATTTTAGATAAGCATCAAGCCGCTAAAATCTTGCCAAAGAATATGGAAGCGGCTTTTTGCTTGCTCATTTTTTCGGATTTTTCCGAACGCCACCATCAGTTTGCGCACTGCGTAAAGCAGGCGGGTCATCGCCTTGACCAACCGTGTTGCCACATTGACCAAGACTACCAGCGCCCCGATGATGGCCGCAACTGATGCAATCGCACCAATCACAAGCCTTGCTGGTGTCGAGCTGCACAAAGCAACGTGGGTGCAATTACCTCGCTGCACTTCTGCTACGTCTTGGCGACAGTCTGGTCGCGTGATATAATAGAGACACAAAGAGCGCGACCTTTGCAGAGGTCACGCTCCAAGGCAGAACCGCTTTAAGAGCGGTGGTCGATTACTAAACAAGCATTAAGCCGCTAGCACTCGCCAAAGTTGGAAGCGGCTTTTTGCTTGCTCATTTTTTTCGGATTTTCCCGAACGCCATCATCAGCTTGTGCACTGCTTCTAGCAGGCAGGTCATCGCCTTGATTAAACGTGTTGCCACATTGACCAAGACTACCAGCGCACCGATGATGGCCGCAACCGATGCAATTGCACCAATCACAAGCCCTGCTGTACTCCCTTCTTCCAGAATACGACGCTAAGGTTTTTACACCATAAGCCCCACCCTCTTTCAGAGTTAGTACCACCGCTCATTAAACTTTTCTGCAAATTTGATTATAGCATATGGCATTGATCAAGCCTACCGTCGACGCGAGTTAACAGTATTTTCAGAATAATTACATGGCTTGCCAAGGCATAAACCGCGCCATTACTGTGCACCAATTGCGCAGTTTCCATTAGCTCATCGCTTCATCCCCTCGGTACAAACAACTTGATACCATCGCAACTCACGGCCGCGTCCTCATCGACGCGGCCCTTTTTTTGTGTGCATCAGCTTAGGTCTTCATCAGCACAGCGATGATATGTTTGTGAAATCAGGCACCAACATTATCACCAGGCCGCGCCATATTCACTTTTATAAAAATAGTTCATCAATTCTTCACTTTTGATTACCAGGTCAGCGCGGCGTTTTGCTATGCTTAAATTGTACCAGCGAATCAAAACCATTAGCTTTGGGGGTGTTAATGATTGAACAATACCACGTAATTCAGCCACGAAAGGAGGAATGTCGATGCAACGCCAACTGATCCACGGTTTCTTGGCGGCCTTGTTGATGGTCACGCAGTTGTGCGCGGTGTTCACAGCCACGACTGTGCACGCCGTCAGCAAGCCCACGGTTCACGAAACCGTGATCGACACCGACGATCTCACCGTCAGCGTGACGGGTGTCCCTAACGGTGAACACATCGCTTGGACGATCAACTACCAGCGCCAATTAAGTGCCACCGACCGCGCCTTGCGTTTACAAGTCACGGCCCAAGATCTGCCCTTGAACCCAGTTGAGGCCAAGGATTGGCAAGCTGTCGTTGTCCAAGACGCCGACTGGTGGCAAGAAGCCGCCTTCTCAACAGAAGCCAAAGGCAGCTTGCACTTCGAAACTGACGCTGCCCAACGCAGCTTAACGCTTCACGCGCAATTAGACGAAACGCCAGATCTCACCAAGGGACTTGGCCTTTTGCACGATGACACGGCGGGGCCGCATACGGTGACCTTGCCGCAAGCAACTGAAGAAGCGCCGCAAGCCCCGGCTGTTGATGCAGAAGCAGCGCCAGAGGCAGAAGCCAAAGAAGATCCAGAAGAAGCCAGTGCACCAGAAGCAGACGCAACGCCAGAAGCAAGCGTTTCTCAAAATGCTGCAGAGGCTGCAGAAGCACAACCGGCTGTCGCCCCGCTTGAAGCAGTCCTGCAACCCACTGGTGACCCATTCACCGCGCATAACCTGGTGTTGTCGTTAACCGCCAATGCCACCGTTGCCTTGAATGTCACCGGTAATGCCGGCACCGCGCACATCTACACCAAATCTGCCAACAGCAATCGCAACAAATACGGCAGCCGCGGCAACATGGAAAACGATGTGTCGACTGATTATATTGCAGGCTCATCGGCGCGAGCGGTGATCTTTGACCATTACCGCGACAATCAAGTCAACAAAGCCACCATCGAGCTGAGCTACACCAATGTGGGTTATGTGCAAGCGGCCAACGGTACCAACGTGCCAGTCGGCGCTTATGTCAAAGTTTCCAACATCACCCACCGGGCTGTGGAATGGAACAATCAGAACAATGTCGGCATCGACTTCTCCAGCAACTTCTACTCGGGGATCTCGATTGCCAACATTCGTCATTTTGATTGGGAAGTCACGTTCTTTCGGGCCGACACGCGCCAGCCGATCAACTTTGCCAGTGACTCTACGGCGAAGCTGACTTTCACCTCTTTGAACCCTGGGGAGTTCGTGCGCAGCGACAACGGCCTCAAAGCCGATGTGGCCGATCCCAACTTCGTCAAAGAAACCAAGTTAAGCGAATCGCAGCTGGCCCCTGACAACCGCCGGGCCTTTGAAGCTTGGGTCGCAAACGGTTGGCCACAAGGCAATAACCCAATCAGCGGCTATACCGCCCATAAGTGGGGGGATTGGGACACGGCCAATCCTCAAGACATCGACGTCCAGAACACTTGGCAAGATCGCTTGGGCACGCCGACTTTTGGTAACGGCGCAGTGGGCTTCACGCTGATTGGAACGACTTTTGGCTTTACGCGCGGCACTTACTCGCAAGCCAACTCGACTTGGCTGGCCAATGCCTCTGGGGAAGCGGACTTGAACATCCCCGCAGACTTGACCAACAACAAGTCGATTTCCAGCACACCGGTCAGCGGCGGCGGTGACGCCCAAGCGGCTGTCGGCGACATCTACACCAAGAATGACTTAGACGGCCAAAACATCAACCAACAAGCCAGCGATAAGGCCACGATGTACTATTACATCAATCAGAAAACCTACTCGGTGGTGGAAGATGTGCTCGGGCGTCCAACGAAAATCGTGATCAGCGACTTATTGCCTGCAGGCATGAAGCTTGCCAGCGATCGGTATGCAGACAACGTCAAGGTCTTCAATGAACGCGACGCCTTAAATTCTCGCGAGCGCGAACTGGCGCATCAAGTTGCCGTTCAAACCATTAACGGCCGCCAGCAAGTGACCATCACCATTGAAGCTGACGAGGTCATGAAGATTCCATTCAAAGGCGGCTTCTTCAGCGCTCAGCTGATGGTCAAGACGGATCATGATCCAGAAACGATCACCCAAAAGCACGTCATGACCAACACTGCCACGGTGGAAATGTTTGATCACAAAGAAGCGGTGCGCTATTCGCAAACCACCAACCCGGTCACGGTTGAAGTCACGCCAGTCGTGAAGCCGGTTAACATTGCTTTTGCCAAGCATGACGACTTGGGCCAAGGGATCTCCGGCGTACGCTTTGGATTATTCGCCAATGCCACTGGCGGTGACGCCTTGCACACCGCAGAAAGCAGCGCCCAAGGCCAAGTTGCTTTCACGCAAATCGATCCCGGCCAATACTGGCTGGGCGAAATTAGCACGCCGGCAGGTTATGTGCCGCTGGCTGAACGCATTCAAATCACGGTGAACAAAGACGGCACGATCACTTGGCCGAAGGATTGGCAACATGGCAACACCGTCGTCAACCCGCGCAAGCCAACCACCATCGGCTTGAAGAAAACCGATCCAGATGGTCGACAGTTGCGCGGCGCCGAGTTTGCGCTGCAAGACGCAAACGGCAAGGTCTTACAAAGCGGCACCACCAACAGTTCAGGCTTGTTGACGTTTGGAGATTACAAACTTATGCCTGGCACCTATAAACTCAAAGAAACCAAGGCACCAAGCGGCTTCTTGCAGCTTGAAGGGGAATTTACCTTCACGGTGAAACTCGACGGTACCACCGTTTTGGATGACTATTCAGCAAGTGACTTAAGTGCCGATCAGTATCAATTTAGCGGCAAGGACCACCAGCTGACGATCACCATCGAAAACCAGCCTTATGAGACGGTATTGCCGGTGACTGGCGGCAACGGCAATCACGCCTTATGGGCAGTGGCCGCCTTGTTGATCGGCTTGGCTGCGGCGTTAGGCTGGCACTTTCGAAAGGAGGACTCCCGATGAGAAAATTGCTCACGCTTTGCTTAGCGGGAGTCGCCATGCTGCTGGCTTTTGCGGCCCGCCCGGTGGCAGCAGCAGATGATACCACCACCTTGACGATTCATAAGCGCGCCTATCGCGATGCGCGCTTAAGCAACGTCGACCAATGGCAATACACCAACACCGGTGAAGCCTTGACGCTGGGGGATGAATCTTTTGGCCTTAACGGCGCACAATTTGCCGTATATGACGCCAGCACTTTGTATGACAGCGCCAAGCTCGTTGATGAATCACAGGAGGATTTTGCCAAGCGCCTGGGCAAAATGGCGCTTGCCGGCGCACAAACGCTGGCTAAAGAACACGACTTGCCGCTGATCACCGAAGTCACCACGGCGACGGTAAACGGCGAAGACGGCATCGCCAACATCACGGTGCCAACTTACCACGCCGGGCAATATGCGGCTTATCTGCTGGTGGAAACCGGTGTCACGCCGCAAACGGCCATCAACATCGACCTCACCAAGAAAGCTGCCCCGCTGTATTTGCAACTGCCGGCGCGCGTGAATGGTACGGCTTTGGCGACGGTGCATTTGTATCCCAAAAACGTCGGCTATGTGCGCGATCCGTTCTTCTTCAAATACGGCAGGCAGCTTGATGGCAGCGAACAACCGCTGGCCGGCGTGGTGTTTGCCATGTATCGCTTGGATGCTTCAGGCAACAAGCTGTACTTGGCCAATGCGCCCGCAGTGAACCTTGCCAATGCATGGCTGCCCAGCACAGATGCGTTAAACGACTCGCGCGTGGCGCATTTTACCTCAGATGCTGACGGGCTGGTGGATACCGGCGAGCGCTTCGTGGCCAGCGGCACGTATTACTTCGAAGAACTCAAAGCTTTAGATGGCTACACCAACAATCTCAAAGACCAGCCGGTGAAAGTGACCGTGCCAAACGCTTGGTACGACGCCAAAGGCAACTTCTTGCCGGTATTGATCAACGACCAAGCGCTGCCGGAAACCGTGGCTGGCGTGGTATCGCCTGAGGTGCGCCAAATTGGCAAGCCGCGGGTGTACAACTACCAGAAACGGCCATTGGTGCCCACCACGCCTAGCAAGCCGCCGCTGGCTGCCGGCCTGCTGCCGGCAATGGGCCAAGCCGCAAGCATTGGGGCTTTATTGATCGGCTTAGCCTTAATGGGCTTAGCCGCGTTACGTTTACGTCGCAGACAATGACAATTATTCAGGGGGAATTTTTTAGATGAAAACCACCAAGCTCACCCGCACCCTAGTTTCTGGGATGATGACCTGCTCGCTGGCTTTAACGACCGTGGCGGCCACGGCGATGACTGTGGCGCCGCAAGTGACGCAAGCGGCAACCAAAGACGCTGGCGACTTCAAGTTGAACTTGCACAAGTTCAAGGTACTTGACGGCCGCCAGTTTGAAAACACCGGCAGCGCCTTGCCGGTAGACGGCCTTGAGGCGTTAAGCGACATCGACTTCGGCGTGTATAACGTGACTAAGCTTTACAGCGATTTGAACGCCAGCGGCAACTTTGCAGACGCTAAAGCCGTGGCTAAGCACGTCACCGACAACTGGGCGACCTTAAGTGCTGATGCGACTTTCATCGCTGACATCACCACTGGTGCCAACGGCGTGGCGTCAATGAACTTGCCGAAAACCACGACCTTAGACGGCAACGCTGTCAACAGCGTATTCGTGTTCGTGGAACGCTATCCAGATGGCGGGGTCAACCAAGACTACCTGCCCGCTCAGCCGTTCTTATTGGGGATGAACCAACAGCTAGCTGACCAAGGCACGGTGGACTTGTACGCCAAGAACTACGCCACGCAAAAAGACTTGCTAGACGACAACAACGTGGCCTTGCCAGACGGCTACTATTCCAAAGACGTCGGCAAAGCGCTGCATTACACGTCAAGCTCCCCGATCCCAATGGCGATCACCGATCCTGAAGCCGGCTACAAAGCCTTGAAGTTCTTGGATGAAATGACCACCAAAGGCACGGATCTGGTGAGCATCGATCGCATCGGCTACTACGACGGCGAGGACTTCGTGGATGTGAAACCCGAATTTGACCGCTTAGGCAGCCCGCTGTCGTCTAACGATGCTGGCTGGCCTAGCGACAAGCATGCCGGCTTCAGCTATGACTTTGCTTGGAATTGGGCTGACATGAACGCCGATATGGAAGCGTTATTAAACAAATTAGCTGGCCGCAAGTTGGAATTCCACTACACCATGGCCATCAATGATGACGCTGAGGCCTATGTGGAAATCGGCAACGACTTCTATACCACGTTGACCAACCAACATGGGGATGACACCACCACTGACAACTCACCATTAGTGGAAACCGGTGGTCACGACTTCACCAAGGTGGATTCCGAAACCAATAAAGGTTTATCTGGGGCCCATTTTAAAATCCGCCGGGCAACCGCTGATGGCGGCTTTGAATGGCTGAAGCTGACCGACAAAGAATTCGTTGCCGGCAGCGGTGTCTATGATCCGGAACTGATCGAATGGAAGCCTACTCAAGAAGAAGGCACGGACCTGATTTCCGGCACCGGCGGTAAGTTGTCTGTGATGGGGTTGGCTGCTGGTGATTATGAATTAGTCGAAACCAAAGCGCCAGCCGGCTACACTTTTGAGAACGCCGAGACGGCTTTCACCATCAACAAGGCCGAACAAGGTGCAACGGACATCGCCGGCAAAACCATCACCAACGATCCGAACCCGGACATCTTGCCGATCACTGGTGGCGTGGGGATCATCTCCTTCCTGGCTATCGGGGCAGCGGCAATGGGCGGCGCGGTTTATCTCAAGAAGCGCAAAGCTTAACGCTTTTGATGACGGCTTGGCCGTCATCATACATATCCTGGAGGTGCGCCATGTCGAACAAACTCAAAGACTTGCTGGTATGGGCGATTTTCTGTCTGGGCTTGGGGATCTTCGCCTACCCTTTTGTCGCCAACGCCTACCACACCGTGCATACCCATATCCAAACCCAGCGCCGCCAAGCAGTTGCCAAGCGCAATGCCGAGCAAGCTGCGACAGCGCGCAAGCAGGCCAATGCGGATCTCGCCGCTAACGGCATTCGCCCCAGCGGGGATGTCTTCAAACGTGACGCAACCGGCAACAGTGCGCAAGCTTACCTGAACCAACACCTCATCGGCGCTGTGACGATCCCTGACATCAACGTTTCCATTCCGTTATATGACACCACCAACGCCACCTTGCTTGAATCTGGCGCGACAGTGCTGGCCAACACCTCTTTTCCCAGCGGCGGCAAGAACACGCACACCGTGATTTCTGCGCACAGCGGCTTGCCCACCAAGGAACTGTTCACCGATTTGCCCAAGCTCAAGCGCGGCCAGCAATTCATCTTAACCGTGGGCAAGCGCCACCTCGCCTATCAAGTCGACCGTATTCAAACCATCTTGCCGACTGACATCAACGCGTTGAAAATCGAATCCGGCCGCGATTTGGCAACGCTGATGACTTGCACGCCGTATGGGGTCAACTCGCATCGCCTGCTTGTCACCGGCCACCGCGTCCCATATTCTGCCAAAACCGCTAGTGCCCGTGATAACGCCGCCACCAAGCAGCTGCATCACGCCTGGTATTGGCTGATTGGCGCGGCACTGGCGGCAATCGTAGCGTTAGTGTGGCTGGTGCGGATGTTTAGGCGCGGGAAGCACAAGCCAAAAGCGGCGTGATGACTGGCAATTCAAGTGGGCGACGCTCATCAGGCGCAAACTGTCTTGGTGACAGTCTGGTCGCGTGATATAATATGGACACAAAGAGCGCGACCTTTGCACAGGTCACGCTTTGAGGCAGAACCGTTTTAAGAACGGTGGTCAATTTTAGACAAGCATTAAGCCGCTAAAATCTCGCAAAAGTTAGAAGCGGCTTTTTTGCTTGCTCATTTTTTTCGGATTTTCCCGAACGCCATCATCAGCAAGTGCTTCGCTTCTAGCAGGCAGGTCATCGCCTTGATTAAACGTGTTGCCACATTGACCAAGACTACCAGCGCCCCGATGATGGCCGCAACTGATGCAATCGCACCGATCACAAGCCTCGCTGGCATCGAGCTGCACAAGGCAACGCGGGTACAATTAGCTTGCTGCACTCTGGTACGTCTTGGCGACAGTCTGGTTGCGTGATATAATACAGACACAAAGAGCGCGACCTTTGCGTAGGCCGCGCTCTGAGGCAGAACCGTTTTAAGAACGGTGGTCAGTTAGACAAGCATTAAGCCGCTATACTTCCCAAAAAGTTTTGAAGCGGCTTTTTTTGCTTGCTCATTTTTTCGGATTCTTCCGAACGTCACCATCAGCAAGTGCTTTGCTTCTAGCAGGCAGGTCATCGCCTTGACCCAACGTGTTACCACATTGGTCAAAACTACCAGCGCACTGATGATGGCCGCAACTGGTGCAATCGCACCAATCACAAGCTTTGCTGGCGTCGAGCTGCACAAGTGCAATTTGTTCCGCTCTGATACATCTTGGCGACAATCTGGTCGCGTGATATAATATAGACACAAAGAGCGCGACCTTTGCACAGGCCGCGCTCCGAGGCAGAACCGTTTTAAGAACGGTGGTCAATTTTACACAAGCATTAAGCCGCTAAAATCTCGCAAAAGTTAGAAGCGGCTTTTTGCTTGCTCATTTTTTTCGGATTTTTCCGAACGCCACCATCAGCTTGCGCACTGCTTCTAGCAGGCGGATCATCGCCTTGACCCAATGTGTTACCACATTGGTCAAAACTACCAGCGCCCCGATGATGGCCGCAACTGATGCAATCGCACCAATCACAAGCCTTGCTGTACTCCCTTCTTTCAGAATACGACGCTAAGGTTATTACACCATAAGCCCCACCCTCTTTCAGAGTTAGTACCGCCGCTCATTAAACTTTTCTGCAAGTTTTATTATAACATATGACATTATCTAAGCCCACCATTGCTATTGCTGGTAATATTTTCACGATAAATTAAATATTTTTATAAAAAAGGCTGTCCCATCATGGGCCAGCTTTTTACGTACCTTACAATTTCGTGACGCCGATGCGGGTTTGGTCAACATCGCGCGGCGCGTATGTGTCATCGCTTTGGCCAAGCACCACCGCACAAGCTGGGGTGAAGCCGGCTGGCAAGTTGAGTTTGGCCAAGGTTGCTGGGCTTTGATCCAAACCAGCGATCGCGCCCCAGATGTAGCAATAGCCCACCTGTTGGTTAACAGCTTCCAGCGCCATGGTGTGCGCGATGATTCCGGCACTGGCGTAATCGGCGTTACCGTTGCCAGTCGCCGACACGATTACTAAAGTTGGTGCCCCGTATAACATCTTGCTGCCATGACGATGGAAAACCGTGGCACAGGCTTCTTCGATGGCATCCAAGACAGCAGGGTCTTGGACAACTGTCAGATGGTAGTTCTGATATTGGCCCATCGCCACAGGGGCCTGCTCAGCGGCGGCTAAAACGGCATTGAGCTGTTCGTCAGATAGTGGCGCGCCGGTATAGCTGCGAATGGAACGACGATTCTTTAAGACAGATGCGAATTCCATGATGATTCCTCCTTGGCGAGCTGCGTTCCCCAACGCGGCGTGATAGACGTGTGGGTTCCTCAACTCTGATATGCTTACGGTTACATCCTTATTGTACCGCGAGATCGATTGTGCGCAAGCGGTAACATTATGCTGTTGTAAGCCTCGACAATTACACTTACAGATGATAAGCTTAAATAGTATGAAATCGCTAACAGAAGGAAGGATCACATATGTCTGTATTGACTGATACGTTCACCTTAAACAATGGCAACAAGATCCCGCAAGTAGGCTTTGGTACCTGGCAGATCCCAGATGGCGACGTGGCCTACCGCGCTGTGACCATGGCTTTAGAAGCCGGCTATCGCCACATCGATACCGCCTTCGTTTATGGCAATGAGAAGAGCGTCGGCAAAGCGATCGCCGATTCCGGCGTACGTCGCGACGAACTGTTCGTCACCTCTAAACTGCCAGCGCAAATCAAAGATGCAGCTGGCGTCAAGGACCATTTTGCCAAGACCTTGGAGAACTTAGGGCTCGATTACTTGGATCTGTATTTGATCCATGCACCGTGGCCATGGGGAGAAGCTGGCACGCGCTATGACAAGGAGAACTTGGAAGCGTGGCAAACCATGGAGCAATTCTACAAAGACCAAACGGCGCGCAACATCGGGATCTCCAACTTCGACGTCCACGACATGCAAAACCTTCTGGATAACGCCGATGTCGTGCCTGCTGTTAACCAGATCCAATATTACATCGGCGCCACGGAACCTGAAAACACCGCCTTTGCCCAAGCCCATGACATCTTGGTCGAAGCCTACTCACCACTGGCAACCGGCGGCTTGTTGGATAACGACCAGATGCGGCCGTTAGCTGAGAAGTACGGCGTTTCCGTACCGCAATTGGCACTGCGCTTCGTCTTGCAAAATGGCGTCTTGCCGCTGCCTAAAGCCACCAGCTTAGACCACATTCAAGCCAACACCAAGCTGGACTTCACCATTGATGATGCCGATATGGCCACGCTCAACGCCATGCCTGATGTAATGCCGGCAAGCAAACACAACATCACCCAGCGTTAAAACAGATCGCGAAGCACCACAAAAAAATGCCAAGCAATTATTTTCGCTTGGCAATTATAAGCGCTTACAGTACACTGACGAGTGTACTGTTTTTTTAACTGGCGTGCAAAACTGATCTGAGGTGACAATCATGACACCCTATGAGCGAGCAATGATCTTGGCGTTCATGGCGCGAAATCAACTGAACGGAAATCATAATTTTCTGATTTGTCATTCAGGCCCAAATCCGGTCTTAAAGTTTCTGCTCGGTTTTCCTTGGAACCCATTGTACGAAACCCTTATCGCAAGATGCTGTATCGTTGTCTTCACGGAAACTCAGATCATTATTTACACAATGCCGACGCTCACCAATTTTCCTGCTTTGCCAGATATTTCGTTAATGGCTAAAGGCATCCAAGTCATCGATCAAAGCACTCTTCGCAGCTTCCAAGTCGGTGCTTCATTCCAAGACAAGTATTTGCGGTTACAATCAATTGGGTTTCCTCGATACTACTACCTTTATATCAACGAAGCAGACCCATTCACGCAAGAGTTCAACTTCTGGCATTTGGAAGACACGAATTTCTATGGCTGGAAAAAATAGCTTTCACAGCCGCTGATTGATCTGTCTCAACCAACGCTTCAGCTTCTGCCAACGCAACAGCCGCCGACGGGCTTGCATCACGGCGCGATATCGCTTGGGTTGATGCTTATAGAACGCTTGTTGGCGATTCTCCGCCGGCCAGAAAGTCGTCGCCGCTGCCACGGTAACTGCCACCGCTTGGCCTAAGCGCGCCGAAGCCTCAGCGACAGACTGCTCAGCTTGGCGGCGCTGTTGATCATCAAGCCAGAAAATCACCGGCCGATAGCGCGGCCCGCGGTCTTGGAATTGCCCATTGCCATCTAATGGGTCGATTAGTTGCCAATAAATTGCCAGCAGCTGCGCATAGCTTGTCTGGCGCGAGTCGTAAATGATCTCTACGGCTTCCACATGACCGGCAGGATCTACTTGCATCCCCACAGTCGTGGGCTGAGCCGTGCGTCCGCCAGTGTAGCCTGAAACCACCGCTTGGATCCCCGGCAACTCATCGAAGGGTTTCACCATGCACCAGAAGCACCCGCCGGCAAAAATCGCCCGCGCTTGGTGCACGCCGTCTGCCGCATGGAAAATGCTCAAGTCATAACGCGCCGGCGTCTGCCCTTGCAACAAGTCATACAAATCAGCCACATCAGGCGTCAAATTATCCCGCAGCGCTAACGGCCGCAGGGCTGCTTCAAGCTTGGCGAATACTGTCTTGGCACGTTGGCCTTGTTGCAACGCTGTGTGAGCAGTCTGCAGCTGCATGCGCTCAAAGTCGCGAATGCCAAGGCTAGTCAATAAATTCTCGATGGTCAACTGGATCGTTGTAGTTGGCATGGCACACACCTCCTTGACTTATTATCTCAAGCTCAGCAAAGGCACACAAGCCAGCGCTGAAACACAAACAGGCACCACACTCGTTTCTAGAGTGTGGTGCCTGTTGCTGACTTGCTACGCTTTGGTCATCGTCGAGCTACGCAAAGCAACGCGGCGTGATATAAGTCGTGACGCCGCCAAGGCACAAACCGCCTTTGCGTCATTCCGCCTTATATCCACCGCTAAATGCGCTTTGCTACGCTTTGGTCAGTACCGTAACACTTTCAATACTAGTGGTTTGCGGGAACATATCCACTGGCTGAGTCTGCTTGGCCACATAACCAAACTCGCCTAAGGCCGCGATGTCGCGCGCCAAGGTCGCCGGGTTGCAAGACACGTAAACAATTTTGTCTGGCAAGATCTTGCCCACAGCAGCAGTGAACTCTGGTGCCAAGCCTTTGCGCGGCGGGTCCACCATCAAAACGTCGGCGTGTTGGCCTTCTTCGGCCCACTTAGTCATGACTTCTTCGGCTTTGCCGATCACGAAATCGGCGTTTTTGATGTTGTTTAACTGCGCGTTGACGGCGGCATCATGCACGGCTTCAGGCACCACTTCGACGCCGATCACGCGCTTGGCGTGTTTGGCCATCGAAAGTGAAATCGTCCCGATACCGGAATACGCATCGATCACCGTTTCATCCCCGGTCAAGCCGGCAGCGTCAATGGCTGTTTGGTACAAGACCTCAGTTTGTTGCGGGTTGACTTGGTAGAACGACAGCGGGCTGATGCGGAAAGTCAAGCCCAGCAGCTTGTCTTCCAAGTAGTCATGGCCAAAAAGCGTGCGCGTTTTCTTGCCTAAAATCACGTTGGTTTTGCGGTTGTTCAAGTTCAACATGATGCTGGCCGTTTCTGGTAAAGCCTTGGAAATGTCAGCCACCAATTCTTCCAGGTGTTCCACCGCCCAAGTGGTTGATACCAACACGATCATTAATTCATGGGAGAAATACCCGCGGCGCACCATGATGTGGCGGATCACGCCGGTGTTTTGGGCTTCGTTGTATGCTGGGATCTGATATTTGCGCAGTAAGTCACGCACCACAATGATGGCTTGGTCGATGGCTGGGTCTTGGATGTAGAAATCCTCCAGCGGCAGCAATTCATGGCTGCGGCGCTTGTAGAAGCCGGTGGTCAATTGGCCATCAACATTGCGCACCGGGATCTGCGCCTTGTTGCGGTAACCATAAGCCTTGTCCATCCCTAACGTTGGCAACACATCGATATCCAAATGGGCCTTCTTGAAGAGTTGAGCCACTTGATTTTGCTTGAAGCGCAACTGCGCCGGGTAAGCCAAATGCTGCAGCGGCGCGATGCCGGTTTGCGCATAGGCTTTGGCCTTAGGTGCCACGCGGTCAGGCGAAGTTTGTACAAGGTTCAACAAGCGCGCAAAAGCGTATTTCTTCTCGGCTTTGACCACAACGACTTCAGCCACTTCTTCGGGCAAGGCGCCTTCGATAAACAGCGGATAGCCGTCGACTTTGGCGACCCCCATGCCTTCATAGGTCAAATCTTCGATAGTAACAGTGAGTTTCTCATTCTTGGTGACAGGCGTTTTAGCCAAATTAAATCTCCTTATATACGATGTTGCAATATTGTCTCAACACTTGACGTTACCAGAAAACGACGGCCAAAGCAATAGCAGGCAGCGGCTCACAACCAGTCTTTTTAGCGTTGCGTACAAACAAAACGCACCACGCTGACGATTGCGTGATGCGTTAAATTCACTACTTATCGCTTTAAATCAGCCAACAATCTGCATCTCATATTTCGTTCTTAGCTCATTGAAGTGAGAATAATCGATCAACTCATGCTTCTGCAAACGGCCAACCAGCATTCCTGGATCGATATTCAGCTCACGTGAGAAGGCACTAATTGATTGCCTAGTAAACTCGTGCTTCGACACAAATTCTGTAAACTTCACCGACGGCACGTAGAATTCTGAAGCAAACCTATCAGCTTGTTCCTCTTTCTTAAAGTATGCCGTTTTATCCTCATAATCAGAATGAAAATCTTGATAGTAGATATGCCCTAATTCATGCATGAGCGAGAACCAGAAAATATCCGCATAGCGATTCTTATCCGTCACCAGCAACAATACGCTGCCATTCTTGAATCGTTTGGTTGCGCCATTCAACCTGGCTCCTGGCAGCATCGGCAAGGCTTCTAATACGATGCCGCATGCGGCCAGTACTGCCACCAGTTTAGGATAGAAATGCTCCGGCGAATCTAAACTCATTTGCTTGATTTTCGGAAGTGCTTGTTCAAGCTTCTCTTTACTGTACTTGTTATCTGTTGCATGACGTGCCAAATTCGTCGCCAGGTTAAGCATCGCATTAGAGCACACGATCGACTTCTCTTCGCTATCTGAAGCCGATCTGCGATAGCTGACCGCAGAATCAAAGATCCGCAACTGGGTCAATGAGGAGATCTTAAAGAGTTTGCGCAGCACATGGATCTTCTCAACAGTCGAATAGCGCTTATTTTCGATGAATTGATTGTTTTTCAGATACTTCAAATCAAGCAGCTTAGCGACTTGTGCCTCATCTGCGATTTGTTGCGCATCCTGGATCTCGGCCAGCTTGGTATCATATTGCGCCTGCAGTCGAAGCCAAGTCGCCATCGAAATCCCGGTCGCTTTAGCCAACTTGTCAGCTGTCGCAGCACTAACATTATCCTGTCCACTGACGATCTTACTAATCGTCTTGCTCGACACGCCAATACGCTTGGCAAAATCAGCTTGCGTAACATTCCATTCATCGATGATCTCTTCAAGATAGGATCCCGGATGAAAAGCAATCAGATCTTGATATTCAACTACATTACTCATAATGATTGCTTACCTCCGTTATTTCGATGATTTCAATGACGTTTGCGATGGCAAAAACCTCTTCCTTGCTAAAACCATCGATTCTGATCAGTAACCGATATGACCCTCTGCGACCGTCAATATCGATTGCATAAATGCCTTCACGATTCCCCTTCAGATCATGGAAATGCAGGACTGGGTTATCAATTACCGACGCAAGGTTATCCGCTGCCACCAAAAAATTGACACGTTGCAATAACTTGACCGCAACCTTCTCCGAATAGGCTTTCTTGGCTTCTCGGAGGCTCGTGCACTGTTTCTCGATGCGCTTATTCTTGTACGATACGTGCATGCGTTCTGTCACCGCCATGAAGTCAAATTACCATATCGGTAACTTAAGTATACGTGATACTGAATTCTGCGTCAACTTACTTATAAAATAAAAGCAAGTTGTCATCACAAACCATCGCAACTCAATATGACCCCTAAGCACAGAAAACGCCGCGTCATCAAGGTTTGCAACTCGTGCAAACTTTGATGACGCGGCGTTAACTTAAGCGCAGTGTATATCCATTGTGTTTACTTGCCGATCTTCCCGTTCCCATTCAGGTCCGTTTCGGAAATCGATTCAACTTCTTGCAAGTAATCGTTTTGTTTCGTGGCGCTGTCAGCGATTTTCTGCGATGGGATCTCCGAAACATTGGCAAACATTTCGATATGTTGGCGCAAGTTCTGGAAAGTCATCGGCGCACTGCCGCCGTATTCGCCATCCAGATTGATCTTGAGCTCTTCGCCATCTTCGCGCGTCGCCACCAAGTTCTGGGTCTTGGTGTAAATGACATTCGGGTCGTCAACATGGCGCCCGCCGTTTAAGACTTTACCCATCAAGACTAAGTATTCCGGCAGCTTGGCCGTTTTGACCACGATCAAGGAGAACTTGCCATCGCCTAGGCTTGAATCCGGCACGATTTGCTCGAAGCCGCCGATGGAGTTGGTCATCGCCAGCAAGAACATCGACGCCGGGCCATCATACACGCCATCATCATATTCCAAGTGAATCGGGAATTGCTTGATCGCCGGCAGCATCTCCGCGCCTTTGATCAAATAAGCAAAATAGCCAAAAATCGACTTGAATTCGCTGGGCACACCATAAGTCAGCTCTGTCAGCAAACCGCCAGCGGCGATGTTCATGAAATAATGGTTATTGGCCTTGCCGATGTCCATGCGGATGGTTTGGTCTTTGAGAATGACCTTCGCCGCGGCCACCGGATCTTCGCGCGGAATCGCCAAGGCGCGCGCGTAGTCATTAGTGGTGCCGGCAGGAATGATCGCCATCTTCGGCCGGTGGCGATGCGGCGCAATGCCGTTGACCACTTCGTTGATGGTGCCATCGCCGCCTGCCGCGACGATCAAGTCGAAACCGTCCAGCGTGGCCCGCGAAGCCTCAGTTTTGGCGGAAAAATGCTCCGGCGTGGTTTGAAACGCACTGGCTTCATAGCCGGCTTGTTCCAAAATATTCAAAATGTCGGCAACGCTGCGCTTCATGCCTTCGTTACCAGAAGTTGGGTTATAGATCAATCGTGCACGTTGAGTCAATAGGGCACGTCCTTTCAAGCGTAATCATACGCTATTTATTATGCGTCAAACGAACTATAAAATCCACAATAACCGCACGTGCGCAACGCAACGGTGATAGCCACAGCTTCGCCTTCAGCCACAAGGGCCAGCCATATAGGGGGTGCTCGACCAAGCTAACCCGCAAAGCCCGCGGGTGGATCTTGGTCTGCGCTTCGCTGTATGCGACAAGTCGCTAACAGCGATCCCAATATGGCTGGCCCTGGCGGCTTGCGTCTGCGCTGTGGCCATCACCGTTGCTAAGCTTACCTTAGTCGCTTGTAATTGGCGCCGCGTTGGACAACTGTCCATAAACGTGGTTTGCGTTAGTGTCCTACTTATCCTGAAACTAGCAAAGCCAGCAAGGCACGCCGCTTGCCACATAACGTGCATAACCTGCTATTTCTACTGGTAACGTTAACGACATCTGACTACTGTGACTTCTGAGCAAATGTTTCACGTGAAACATCCAAATATGGAAAACGTGGGTAAAGCAAATAGCCGTAAAAGTCGCTGCGTCGGCTTTTACGGCAGCTAACCACATGATTTAGACAAACCCGGTTTCAAATGGTAACGTCAACTGCCCAACACTCTGTTACTGCCAGTGCGGACAACCTATCCGATCCCGAAAGCAGGAGGACTGGTGAGGCGCAGGCGCGTGGGGGCAGCCAGACGGTCAGGCCGTGAAACGAAGCGCACAGTGAGACAAGCGGGTGGTGCTTGGCTTGTTGTACGCTTCGCGGCAACTTTTGAGATTTGCAAGGCGAGCCGCAGGCGAGTGCAAAGCTCAAAAGTTAGGCGTAAAACACGCGTACTTGGCGTGGTTGAAGCCGGCCGCACCGCCTGCGCCGTCTGGCTGCCCCCACGCGCCGGAGCCTCATCAGTCCGGCACTAACCAAAAAAACAACGCCACAGTATGAGAACCGTGACGTTGCGTTGATGATCGTCGAGCTGCGTGGCGCAACGCTTACCCTGCTCGTCTTGACTAACTTGACCGGTTCGTAACCATGAAATCCGCCACACAGCAGGTACCACCGGCGGCCACGGCGGAGACGAAAGCCCCAAGGACCAACCATATTGGGATCGCTGTTAGCGACTTGTCGCTTACAGCGAGGCGCAGCCAAGATCCACTCGCGCTTTTTGCGAGTTAGCTTGGTCGAGCACCCCCTATATGGCTGGTCCTTGGGGCTGTAGTCGTAGCTGTGGCCGCCGGTGGTGCCGGCAGGCCCAGCATTTAACTAACGCTTTTTAATTTCAGTCATCAAGATCTGGTTAACGACTTTCGGGTTGGCTTTGCCGCGCGTTTGCTTCATGATGTTACCCACCAAGAAGCCGATTGCTCGGTCTTTGCCGGCCTTGAAGTCATCGATACTTTGCTGATTGTTATCCAAGATCTCAGTAACGATTGGTGTCAGTACGGCAGGATCAGACAACTGCACCATGCCCTTCTTCTCAACAAAGGCCTTAGGATCGGTGTCATTCTTGATGATCTCTTGGAAGACCTTCTTGGCGATCTTGCTGGAAATCGTGCCATCAGCGATCAAGTTGATCATCCCTGCCAAATGTTCCGGCGTCAAGGCGACGTCTTTAAGTTCCAAGTGTTCGCTGTTCAAGTAGCCGGACACTTCGCCCATCAACCAGTTAGACGCCTGCTTGGCATCAGCGCCGGCTTTCACGGTGGCTTCAAAGAAGTCAGACATTTCAAGCGTCTGCGTCAACACGCCGGCATCATATTCGGGAATGCCCCAGTCGCTAACGTAACGGGCACGCCGCTGTGCCGGTGCTTCCGGCAGGCTGTTTTTGACTTCGTCGATCCACGACTGCGACACATGGACTGGCGGCAAGTCTGGTTCTGGGAAGTAGCGGTAATCATCTGCGCCTTCCTTGACCCGCATCAAGATGGTTTCTTTCTTATCCACATCCCAACGGCGGGTTTCTTGCTGGATCACACCGCCAGCACGCAAGACTTCCTGCTGGCGCTTTTGTTCATAGGCCAAGCCGTCGCGCACGTGGTTGAAAGAGTTCAAGTTCTTGATTTCAGTCTTGGTGCCCCACTTGTCGCTGCCGATCGGCGCCACAGACAAGTTGGTATCCACCCGCATGGAACCTTCTTCCATCTTGACATCAGACGCGCCGGTGAACTGCACGATTTGGCGCAGTTGTTCGAGGTATTGATAAGCCTCTTCCGGGCTGGTGATATCAGGCTTGGAGACGATTTCGACCAATGGTGTGCCTTGGCGGTTCAAGTCAACGTAAGAATAGCCGTCTGGTTCATGCTGGTTCTTACCGGCATCTTCTTCGACGTGCAATTCGGCAATGCCGATTTTCTTCTTCTTGCCATCAACTTCGATTTCCACCCAGCCATCAGTGGCCAGCGGCTGTTCAGACTGCGTGATTTGATAAGCTTTCGGGTTATCCGGATAGAAGTAGTTCTTCCGATCAAAATGCGTATACTCGCTGATTTTGGCATGCAGCGCTAACGCCACCATGATGCCATAGCTGTAAGCACCTTTGTTGATGGAAGGCAAGACGCCAGGAAAGCCCCAGTCGATCACGTTGGTCATGGTGTTAGGCTCGGCGCCATAAGATACCGGCGACGGGGAGAACATTTTGGACTTGGTTTTTAATTCAACATGGACTTCTAGCCCAATCGTTGTTTCAAAATTCATGCTTGGGCACCTCCCGGGATCTGATCGAGATAATCATTCTGCGCTTCGAATGCATCCGCAGCTTGATAAATCGTGCTTTCGTCAAAATGCTTGCCGATCAATTGCAAGCCCACTGGCATGCCATCGACAAAGCCCGCCGGAATCGATGCAGCAGGCAAGCCTGCCAAGTTCACCGGAATGGTCAAGATGTCGTTCATGTACATGGTCAACGGATCGGTGACATTCTCGCCAATGCCAAACGCAGTGGTTGGCGTGGTTGGACCCATCACCAAATCGTAATCTTCAAAGACTTTGTTGAAGTCATCTGAGATCAACGTGCGCACCTGCGCGGCCTTCTTGAAGTACGCGTCATAAAAGCCGGCACTCAAGGAGAAGGTCCCTAACATGATGCGGCGCTTGACTTCCGGCCCAAAGCCTTCAGAACGCGAACGCACATAAACATCCGTTAAGTTCTTCACATCTTTGGCGCGGAAGCCATAGCGGATCCCGTCAAAGCGCTGCAAGTTGGAGCTGGCTTCGGAACTGGCAATGATGTAATAAGCTGGCACCGCATATTTGGTGTGCGGCAAGGATACCGTGTCCACCGTGGCGCCAAGCGCGCGGAATTGGTCAGCAGCTTGTTGAATCGCCGCAGCGACTTTCGGGTCAACGCCTTCGCCTAAGTATTCTTGCGGCAAAGCGATTTTCATGCCTTTGATGCTTTGGCCGATTTTCTCGGTGAAGTCAGGCACAGCCAATTCTGCACTAGTCGAATCCTTCTCGTCGTGGCCGGCGATGACGTTCAACACACGCGCGGAATCTTTAACTGAGCGGCTCAAGGTGCCGATGGCGTCTAAGCTGGAGCCAAAAGCGATCAAGCCCCAGCGAGAAACGCGGCCATACGTTGGCTTGAAGCCCACAATGCCGTTAAATGCCGCTGGCTGGCGGATCGAGCCGCCAGTATCGGTACCTAAAGCGACTAAGACTTGGCCAGAAGCCACGGCAGCTGCTGAGCCGCCTGAGGAGCCGCCAGGGACTTTAGTGTGATCCCAAGCGTTCTTGGTGGTTTGCATGGCGGAGTTTTCCGTGGAAGACCCCATGGCAAATTCATCCATGTTCAACTTGCCGACATCAATGGCGCCGGCAGCGTTGAGCTTTTCGACCACTGTGGCGTCATACACTGGCACGAAGTTCTCCAGCATCTTAGAAGCGGCGGTCGTGGTGAGGTCTTTGGTGACGATGTTGTCTTTGATCCCGATCGGAATCCCAGACAATGGCTGATCCGCATCGATGTCCGCCGCATCAGCTTGGGCTTGGGCGTTAGGGTTCAAGGTCAGAAACGCTTCGATTTCAGGATCGATGCGCTTGATGTTGGCCAAGGTCGCTTTGGTCAAGTCGCTGGCTGTGATCGTGCCGTCAACAAGCTGTTGGTGCAGCGTGTCGATATCCGTTGCAAAATAATCCACGCTAGTCTTCCTCCTTGTCGATGATGGCTGGTACTTGGATCAAAGTCCCTTTCTTGGTTGGGACGTTCTTGAATAAGTCTTCAGTTGGTGTGTCGTTGTGGGCCACGTCTTGGCGCATGACGTTTTGCAGGTGAATGCTTTGCGTCGTTGGTGCAACGCCTGTGGTGTCCACTTCTTCAAGCTGATCCACCATGTTCAAGATGTCGTCGAGTTGCGCTGTGAATTGTTGCAGTTCGTCTTCGGTAAAAGACAGCC
This sequence comes from Lacticaseibacillus jixiensis, assembly GCF_042847315.1. Lineage (NCBI taxonomy): Bacteria > Bacillati > Bacillota > Bacilli > Lactobacillales > Lactobacillaceae > Lacticaseibacillus > Lacticaseibacillus jixiensis. The sequence goes on along the minus strand of NZ_BAAFPR010000010.1, from coordinate 71,782 downwards.
GCGCCAGTTCTGCGACATGGGCGACGCTTTGCTTCGTAATCATCGAATCCCCGCTTTCTTACTTAAACTACTCATTAGTTTACCATTGTTTGTCCACTGCGGGTAGCGGCCATGTCAGCTTGCCTGCCAAAAGTTGTTGACAGTGACCATAATAAAAATTGGCAGCAGGCCGGACAGATGTCGCTGCGCAGCGTGGGGCCAGCAGGTCGGCGCAGGCGGTGCGGCCGGTTCCAACCGCGCTGAGAAGCGCGCGTTTTCTACCTAATTTCAGAGCCAGGCGTTCGCTGCGCTCACTTGCCCGTCTCTGAAATTGCCGCGAACAACGCAGCAAGCCAAGCACAAATCGCTTGTCTCACTGCGTTGATCGTTTCACGGCCTGACCGACCTGCTGGCCCCACGCCGCTTCGCAACACCTGTCCTAGGTTGTTCGTATCAAAAGATGCACTGGCGCATCGATATGTGATCAACAGTAACTGCCACGAAAACGATTAATCCAATGTCACGAAACATCAAGTGCAAATGACCTCGCACAGCTAATATTTTTCGATTGATCAGATGAGTTAACCATCGATCATACAGTTTTCACACCTTTCAGAATCGCGCGGAGAAGCGTATGCAGAACCAGCCCACAAACCGCGATAACCGCGCGGTTGATTGGCTGTGCAGACCCCTGCCCATCGCGCAGTCAATGATTGACCTGACTAACGCTTAACCCCTCTCAGATAACATCGGACAAGGGCTGCGCAGCGGTGTGGGCTGGACTCATGCACGGCTTCCTAGGCAGATCCTGGTGCAATCGTGATATAGAGGTAACCTGAGCCGACTTCAGAAGGAAATGGCAACCGGGGGCAGCTGGGGCGGAGGCCAAATGGCGTCAGTGGTGTCGTTGTTCTTGGCAACGGAGCGCAAAGCGCGGAGGCGCCTAGAACAAGGCGCGCGGGCGAGATCCACTCGACAGGCGCAGCGCAGCGAAGTTGTCGAGTTAGCTCGCCCACCGCCCACCACGTTCCACGCCATTTGGCCGTAGCCCCAGCTGCCCCTGGTTACCATTTCCGGCCTCCTCCAACGCCGCGCAGCAGCCCTGACCCGGCCTTTCCCTAACACACAAAAACAGGAACTCACACGGAGTCCCTGCTCAATTACGAGTTAGTAGCTGCCAAACACATGGGTGTAGAAGCTCTTTTCGCCTGCTTCACGCGCCACGAAAGACTGAATGCCGGCAGTGGATTGGATCTGGATCTCGATTTTGGCGCCGCTTGGCAAATACTTCTGGGCGCTGGTGGCCACGTATTGCGTAAAGGACGCGATTTCGGTTTCGCCATAGAATTGGGTGTTGATGGTGATGTTCATCCCTGACAATTCGCCAGACTTATAATGCGTTTGCGCCGTCACCCCGGCCAAGGTTGGGAAGAAGTTCTCGATTTGGTCGGTGAAGTTGGTGAAGTCGTTGGCTACCGTGGAGTTGATCGCCTTTTCGTTTTCAACTACCGGCAGGACTTGATTCTTCTCGTCGATATTCTTCCAAGCGTCTAAGCTGGTGCCGGAATTGCTGGTGGCACTGGCAAAGAACGTGCCGCCAACCAGCGAATCGCGATCGGCATTCTTATACAAAGCGATCACGATCGGCACATTGTTGCCCACGCCGGAAAGCTTGCGGAAGCGTGCGATCACTTTGGCCGCAATGGCTTTGCCTTGCTTTTCCAAAGTGGCGTCTGGGATCTTGGTGGAATACGTTGCGCCATAAGTTTGCTTTTGGTAGTAATAATACTGGTTAAGCCCCAAGGCCAAAGTGATGCCGCCGAGTTTCATGGTGTTGCCGGAAGTTTGCATGTAGTCTTGTTCCAGCATTGTGGCCAAATACTTCGGCGCCGCGGTTTGGTAATTGGCAATGGTTTTGCCGGATTCGCCGTTTTGATACTTCGACGGGTTCAAGCCGTCTGGGCCTTCGGTGCCTTTCTCGTCTTGTTTGGCGGCTTTGCGCATCAGCCAGTCTTGTGCCGTGGCGGTAGACAGGTATTGGCCTTCTTCGAATGAATACTTGTTGGTGGGAAAATGGCTCATGGCAATGCTTTGCAAGCCGCTTTCCATGGACTTGATGTTGTAAGTATTGGACCCTTGGGTGTTTTCACTGATCGTTAAGCCGCGCGCGGAACTGGTTTGATAACGGCCGTTTTTGATCACGCCTTGGTACATGTTGGCATCCACCGTGCCGGTGGTTTGATATTTGCTGGTGCTGGTCCCGGTTTGGGTGGTGGAACTGGTTTGATCCGAGCTGAAACTCAGCTTGCCGCACCCAGCCAAGGCGACGGTGAATGCCGCCACCGCCACTATTGCCAATACTTTCTTCATTGCGTGTTAATCCTCACTTTGCATCATTTCGATTAGTTGCGCTTCGTTTGCAATTTCAATGCCTAAACTTTGCGCCTTGGCCAACTTACTGCCGGCGGCTTCACCTGCCGCTAAGAGATCGGTTTTCTTTGACACCGAGCCGGTGACTTTGGCGCCTAAAGCCGTCAAGCGCTTGGCTAATTCCGGCCGCGAGAACGCGTCAAACTTGCCGGTGATCACCACTGTTTTGCCCACAAAAGGCCCACTGGTGGCTTGCACCACGCCGCTGGTGTACTTCAAGTTAACGCCAGCTTGGCGCAATTCGTCAAGTAATAACTTTGCGCCAGGCGTCGCCAGCCACGCCACCAGCGAATCGGCGATGATCGGGCCGATGCCGTCAACTGCCGCCACCTCCTCAGCATCAGCTTTGGCTAATGCATCAACTGAGCCGAAGCGCTGCAGCAACAATGTGGCAGCTTTGGCGCCGACATGGCGGATCCCTAACCCAAATACTAGGCGTTCTGCCGAGTTTTGCCGACTGTTATCGATCGCATTTAACAGATTATTAATCGCTTTGGCTTTGAACTTGTCCAACTGTGCCAATTGATCAGCAGTCAGCCGATACAGATCCGCCACATCATGTACCAAATCATGACTCATCAGCTGCGCAATGATCTTCGGCCCCAACCCATCAATGTTCATTGCGTTGCGCGATGCAAAATGCGTCAGCTGCGACGCCACTTGCGCCGGGCAGCGCGGGTTGATGCAGCGCAAAGCGACTTCTTCATCCAAATGCACCAATTGCTCACCACAAGACGGGCACGCCGTTGGGATCGGCGCCGGCTTGGTTCCTTGCGGCCGCAAGTCGACCACCACCCGCGACACTTCTGGGATGATGTCGCCGGCTTTGTGCAGCATCACCGTATCGCCAATGCGGATGTCTTTGGCTTGGATCTGCGCTTCATTGTGCAGCGTCGCCCGACTGACGGTGGTCCCGGCCAATTGCACCGGATCCATCACAGCAGTAGGCGTCACCACACCGGTGCGGCCGATGGTCCATTCAATGTCGCGCACCACCGTCGCCGCTTCTTCCGGCGGGAACTTATAAGCAATTTCCCACCGCGGCACTTTCACTGTGTTGCCTAGCGCTTGTTGCAAAGCCAAGTCATCGATTTTAACGACGATGCCGTCAATACCATAAGCCAATTGGTCGCGGTCGGCGGTTTGGGTGGTGATGTAATCATCAATGGCGTTGATATCCGTGAGATGCACACTGGAAGGATTGGTGGCAAAGCCCAGTTCGCTTAAGAAGTTGATCGCATCGTGCTGGGTGGTTAAGTTGTAACGCTCAGGTTCAATCACGGTGTACATGAATGTCGCCAATTCGCGCTTTTTGGTTACTTGCACATCCAACTGGCGCAAGCTGCCGGCTGCGGCGTTGCGCGGATTGGCAAAAAGGTTCCCGCCGGCAAGTTCTTGTTGGGCATTGAGCTTGGCAAAAGCGGCTTTAGGCATGTAACACTCGCCGCGCACTTCGATGTCCAGGGGCCGGCTTAGCGTTTGCGGAATGTCTGGAATGGTGCGGGCATTCTTGGTCACGTCTTCGCCGATGTTGCCATCGCCGCGGGTGGAAGCTTGCACCAGCTTGCCTTGTTCGTAAACCAGCGACAAGGACAGCCCGTCGATTTTAAGTTCAACGTTGTAGGCCAAAGGCTCGGCTTGATCGGCTTGCAGCCGCGCAGCCCACGCTTGCAGTTCTGCCAGCGAGAACACGTCGCCCATTGACAGCATCGGGATCGGATGCGGGACTTTGGGCAAGTCGGCGTTTAAGTCGCCGCCAACGTTTTGGGTGGGCGAGTCGCTTTGCACCAGTGCCGGAAACGCCGCTTCGAATTCTTGCAGGCGGCGATATTGGATATCGTATTCGTGATCTTCGACACTTGGCGCGTCATTGGTGTAATATTCTTCGCGCCACTGGTTGAGCTGGCGTACCAAATCAGCCACGACTGGTGCGGCTTGTTCTTGCGTGTAGGCTGTTACAGGTTGTTGTGCCACAGGGAATTCCTCCTTGAGATATGACTCACAAAAAGTTCTAAAGGCCGGGCCAGGGCTGCTGCGCGGCGTGGGGCTAGTTCGGTGGCGCAGGCGGTGCGGCCGGAAACGGTACCCGAGGGCAGCTGGCGCTACGGCCAAATGGCGTGGAACGTGGTGGGCGGCGGCAGAGCTAACTTTGCGTCTGCGCTTCGCTCCGTACGCAAAGTGGATCTCTGCCGCGCGCCTTGTTCTAGGCGCCTCCGCCCCAGCTGCCCTCGGTTACCGTTTCCTCCAGAATACTTACTTGCATCCGAATTTGCAAAACTTGCGATAACCATCATTAGCGACAACATCGGTAATTTTACCTATATCAAGACGATCAGTGAAGTACTGTTCAATTCTGCCGCGAGCAAATGGTTAATTGTCCAAATCAGTCAACGTCTATGCAACACATCTGCTGATTTTACCTATTGGACACCGTATCGTTTTACCTCACCATTGCTGTTACCAAGATAATCGTTCCCTTAGCGAACGGGCAAGTGTTGCGCCACCAAAATATCAGCCGTTACCCACAACGTAGGGCTGGTGGCGCGAAGCGGCGTGAAGCCAGCAAGCCGGTCAGGCCGCGAAACAATCAGCATAGTGAGACAAGCGGTTTATGCTTGGCTCGCTTTGCTGATTGCGGCAAGTTCTGAGACCGCGCTGAGCGCAGCAATGCGGGCTCAGAACTTAGGTGGAAAACACGCGCACTTGGCGTGGTTGGAACCGGCCGCGCCGCCTGCGCCGGCTTGCTGGCTTCACGCCGCGCAGCACCACCAGCCCGGCCCCAGCCAAAAACGCAAACCTTTTACGCTTTCTTGATCGGCGCAAAAGCCGCAAGCAAACGCTTGACGCCTTGGGATGCAAAGGCAATGTCGAGCTCTTGATCATCACCAGAACCGTTGACCTTGACCACAGTGCCCACACCCCATTTGCGGTGTTCGACCTTGTCGCCAGCCGTCCAGCTGACTTTACCAGCGGCACTGCTTGGCGCAGCGCTATGGTTGGCCACGACTTTGGCCTTGGTACCGGTGGGATGCTTGCTGTAAGTCGGGGTCACGGCGCGCTGGGTGCGGTTGATAAATGGAATATCCGACTTCACTTGAGTCTGGCCAGCAGTTTCCAACAACTCCGGCGAGATCTCATCAATAAAGCGGCTTTCCGGATTGTTCTGACGCTGGCCATATAGCATGCGGCCATAGGCGTTGGTGAGATACAGCTGCTGTTGAGCGCGGGTGATGCCCACATAGGCCAAGCGGCGCTCTTCTTCCAGCTGGGTTTCATCCATTGCCGCGCGGCTCAGCGGGAACAAGCCTTCTTCCATCCCCACCAAGAACACGACCGGAAATTCCAGCCCTTTGGCGGCATGCAAGGTCATCAAGGTCACTTCTTGCGCGTCATCATCGACATCGTCTTGATCAGACAGCAGCGACAAGTCGGCTAAGAAGTCGACGTAAATGTCGCTGTCTTCTTCTTCAGGTTCATAGCGCGCTTCAAACTGCTTGGTCACTGACAGCAATTCGTTCAAGTTATCGATACGCGCTTCGGCTTCAATGTTGTTGGCCGCTTGCAAGGCCGGCAAGTAGCCGGTTTGCTCCAGCAGGCGCTTCATCATTTCGGTGATGGACAAGTCTTTTTTCTGCAAGGTGAGCTTTTGCATCAGCATGCCAAACTCGGCCAAAGACTTGCGCGCCTTGCCACTAACTGGCGATAATTCGGCGTTGGCGGCGGCTTCTAACATGTCCCAGCCATTCTGGTTGGCAAAGTCCTGCAGCTTTTCTACCGACGTGGCACCGATGCCACGCTTAGGTTCGTTGACGATGCGTGCGAAGCTCATGTCGTCGGCTGGGTTGACCAGCAGGCGGAAATACGCCAAGGCGTCGCGGATCTCTTTGCGGTCGTAGAATTTGTGACCGCCGATCATTTTGTACGGGATGTTGGATTTGACAAAAGCCTCTTCAATCGCCCGGCTTTGAGCGTTGGTGCGGTACAGAATGGCAAAGTCGCCATACTGGCGCTTGCTTTTGGCGGTTTGGGCCTCGATTTGGCGAATGATGAAGTACGCTTCGTCTTGTTCGGATTGGGCGCGATAATAGGTGATCTTGTCGCCAGTTTGATTTTCTGTCCACAACGTTTTCACTTGGCGGGTCTTGTTGTTCTTGATCACGTCATTGGCGGCGGCCAAGATGTTCTTGGTGGAGCGGTAGTTCTGTTCCAAGAGGATCACTTGTGCGTCTTGGTAGTCTTTCTTGAAGTCCAAGATGTTTTGCATGTTGGCACCACGCCAGCCGTAGATACTCTGATCAGCATCGCCGACGACACACAAGTTGCGATAGCCTTCTGCCAGCATGTGCACCAGCTGGTATTGGGCCTCGTTGGTATCCTGGTATTCATCGACGTGGATGTATTGGAACTTGCGCTGATAGAATTCAAGCGTTTCTTGGTCTTGCTGGAACAATTCGATCGTCATCATGATCAAATCATCGAAGTCCAGCGCCGCATCCCCGCGCAAGCGCTTCTGATATTCCGGATAAACCTGCGCGACCGCCTTCTCAAAAGGACTGGCGGCTGTGGCGGCATAGTCTTTAGGCTTGATCAAGTCGTTCTTGGCGTTGGAAATCGTACCAAGAATGGTCTTAGGGTCATATTGTTTGGGATCAAGGTTCAAGTCCGCCACAATATGCTTGATCAAGGTCAATTGTTCCCCAGGATCGGCGATGGTGAACGCCCGATTGTAACCGAGCTTCTCGATGTCGCGCCGCAAGATGCGCACGCACAAGGCATGGAACGTCGAAACCCACACGTCGCGGGCCTCTTCTGCATCCAACAAGGCGCCGACGCGATCTTTCATTTCCCGCGCGGCTTTATTGGTGAAGGTGATGGCCAAGATGCGCCAGGGATTGATGCCTTTGTCTTCGATCAAATACGCGATGCGATGGGTCAACACCCGCGTCTTGCCGGAGCCGGCGCCGGCCATGATCAGCACTGGCCCTTCAGTCGCCAACACCGCCTCTGATTGTTTGTCATTCATGCCTTTGAGTAAGGGAGTCGCCATGGAATTCTATCGTCCTTTCGTGAGCGCATTGCGTCAAACTCCGCTGTGAAAATGCCAGCGGAAACCTCTGAAAATTATATCACAAAACACCCGTTCGGCACAGGCTTGACAACAACCAGCCGGACGATCAGATTTGATGGTAACCTTTGGGCGAACATGCAATAATTAGGCGATATCAAATTAGGACATACTGTCACCAAAAACCGTTACCTGTTGTGGGGGAACGGTTTTTTTGTCTGACGAGCGAAGCACCTGAACTTAACGAAAGCGCGGCATGACACGTACTTAGCCGAAAAAAATACCCCCACGGTTGTGGCCGTGGAGGCAGAGACTATTTCTATGCTGAACCTAATAACGGGAACAAGGGCCTGTGCGCTTGTTCTGGTCTATCCTCAGTGTTTCTTTGCAGGGGTCAATTGGACGTAGAGGATATAGATTTGCGCACAGCTAAATCCGACGACTGCTGGGGTAAATAGGACGTCTTTCTTAAGAATGAAACATAGTACGATCCATGCTAAGGCGGCGAATACACACGTGACGATCAGCGATTTAAGCATCTGCTTGATAGCTTTGGTATATTTCATTTTACTCACCTTAATTGTTAGAAAAATACGCGTAAAATCTGCCAGCAAAGCTTTTATGCCATTATATCCTACGCTTAAGCTGCGGACAATTTAAAGCTGGTATATGTTTCATCCATTTGAGTGGCAAACCACCTCGGATTGGTTTATGCCGAAGTTCCTCATCCCCATTCTTGTGCACTTCGCCGGTTGACTTTCTTGGCCAGTGCGGTAATTTATTAATAGGAAAACGTTATCATTAAGTTTGGGTCTGCATAGAAAAGAGTTGGCGCCTATGCAAGTGTTGTCACGCACGTTTAGTTCCTTACATAATCGCAATTTCCGCAATTTCTGGATCGGCCAGTGCATCTCCACCATGGGCACGTGGATCCAGCGCACCGCGCAGACTTGGTTGGTGTATCAAATGACCGATTCGGCGATGCTGGTAGGGTTGCTGACGGCTTGTCAATTTCTGCCGATCTTGTTTCTGACTTTGGTGGCAGGCACTTTCGTTGACCGCATCCCCAAGCGCACCATCTTGATCATCACCCAAAGCGGCTATTGCCTCTTAGGCGTGATCATGACGGTGTTGGTGATGACCGGCATCGTCCAGTATTGGCAAGTATTGGTGATCGCTTTGGCCCATGGGGTCTTGCAAAGTATCGATACCCCCACGCGCCAATCGTTTGTGGTGGAACTGGTCGGCCCCAAGGATTTGATCAACGGCATCTCCTTGAACTCGACGATTTTTAACCTGGCCAAAATTGCTGGCCCAAGTCTGGCTGGATTGTTAATGGTGCAGTTTTCCGTGGGCATCTGTTTCTTGATCGACGCGGTGTCGTATTTGGCCGTACTGGCTGGGTTGTTCTTGATCAAGCTCGATCATGTGGTGGCCACCCCTTCTAAGCAGCGCGTGTGGCAAGACGTCGTGGAAGGCTTGCGTTATGTGTGGTCGCATCCGGATATTCGCTTAAGTGCGGTGTTGATGCTGATCGTGTGCACCTTGAATTATAACAACAACGTCATCATCCCCATTTACGCCAAAGAAGTGCTGCACGCCGGCGCGCAGGTCTACGCCAATTTGTTGTCAGCCACCGGGATCGGTTCGTTGGTGGCGGCATTCTTGATGAGTTATTTGTCGCGCTTTGGCTTGCGGCGGGACTTTTGTTTGATTTTTGCCTTAAGCACCGCCAGCTTGCAGGCGCTGATGCTGGTGATTCATCAATATTGGCTGGCCATGGCGATCATGGTGCTGGTGGGCTTTTGCAATATGATCTTCTTGAATCAATCCAACGCCGGCTTTCAATTCGGCATTCCGGCTAACTTGCGCGGCCGGGTGATGAGCGTATATGTGCTGCTCAATCAAGGCACCACACCTTTAGGCAGCTTGCTGGTCGGCGGCGTGATGGATGTGGCTGGCGGCGTGTGGGGCTTTCCATCAGGGGGCTTTGTGGCATTGGCCTTGTTGATTCCAGTCATCATCTTGAATCGGCAAATGATTGCCGGTTGGCTGCGGCACAAAGCGGTGAATTAGGCCCGGTTAATGCGTGACAAATTCTGCTTTGCGGCGTACATTTAAGGCACAAAGGCGGTGTTTGATCATGCATGAGATTCCTGAAACAATGAGCCAAGCGCAAACCTTGGCTGTGCAACTTCATCAACCAGTGTCACAAGTGATCCACAAGGGCTTGCAGAACTGGGCGCAACAGCTGTTGGATGAAGGTGTCGAAGGCGGGTATTTAACCGCTGAACTCACCGATACGGGTTTGAATATCTATGACATCGATCACAAGTTGATGTTAACGGTGGAGGCGTTACAAACCACCAGTTTGACGACGCGCTTTGAACACGAGCCGCACGCGACAATGCTGGCGATTCAAACCCAGATCCGCAAGTTGTTCGATACTGGCAAGCTGCGTTAACATGACGGCAATCAAACAAGCCCGGCCCTTGAGAATCAGTGAATTCTCAGGTGCCGGGCTTGTTTATCCTTAACACCTTTGCCTTGGCGTAAACAATATATTACTTCTTCTGGTAAAATGGCTGAATTGATGGAGGCGGTCGTTGTGCGCAAATTTTGCCAGCTTTATTATCATAGCGGCTTTTACCAAATTGTGACTGCAACTTTTGCCGCATTGATGCCGCTGATTATTGTGGGTACTTGGGCGCAAGCATTGTTGCTGAGTGTCTTCAGCCGCGACGGGTTCTTCGCAGTGATTTTTCAACTCGCCCACTGGTGGCCAGGCTTTACGCAGATCCATATTGGCTTAGGCTTGATCGTCACTTACACCTTGGGCTTAACTGGGCTGTTGGCGGCGGTATTTGCCGCCCGCGCTGCCGGTGCAACCATGGCGCATTGGGCCGCTTTAAGCAGCGGCGCCGGCTGGTTGATCTTAAACACTTCCCCGCTGATCAGCTTTGGACCTGCTTTGGGGTTAGACGGGTTATTGACTGGGCTCTTATTTGGCGCACTATGCGGTTGGCTGTTTGCCCGCGTTCACAAGCCGCAGTTTCTGGCCACAGGGTGGTTGGCGTTAATGGCGGCCATTCGCGTCGGGATGACCACCTTGGCCAAAACCAGCAGCACGCTGTTGGCGACCACATGGCCGACGGTATTACCCGGCAATACCAACCACTGGACACTGCACATTGGCCTGGTGGCTTTGATTAACAGCGGCTTAGGCTGGCTAGGCCTGCCGACGCCGATTTCTGCATCAACTCCAATGCTGACCAGCGCCACTGCTGAGGCTAACTTAAACGCCGCTTTGGCGAACAAAACGTTACCGCATCTCGACACCCTAGGGACTTTGTATCGGCCCTTTGCGCTGATGGGCGGCGTGGGGATGACGCTGGCCTTGGTGATTGCGATCTTATTGGTCGACCATCGCGCAGCTAAGCGTCGGCTGGCATATATCAGCCTGGGGCCCAGCTTAGTCAACCTGAATTGGCCGCTAATGTTAGGGTACTCAGTGGTGCTTGAGCCGCTATTGCTGGTGCCGTTTGTCTTGGCCCCATTGGCCGCAACCAGCATTGCTTGGCTGGCTTTGCATTTACATTTGATGACGCCGGCGGTTTATCAAGTGCCACCGACGACGCCTGGGCCCTTGCTCGCCTGGCTCACCACCAATGGCAATTGGCCAGCTTTATTGGTTTCATTGCTGGGTTTGGCGGTTGCTGTCGCTATTTATGTGCCTTTTGTCAAGAAGCTGACAGGAGGTGGCGCTCATGCCTAAGTGGCTTAAATTCTTCGTGTTAGACGCAATACTGGTCATGGCTGGGATCGGTGTTTTTGTCACATCGACCATTTGGATGCGTCAGCAAGTCCGCGATGCAAAAGTGGTGCACAATTCGCAGATGCAGCCGCTTATCTTTGTGCCTGGAAGTTCTGCGACCCAAGAGCGCTTCAATAGCCTCATCACGACCTTGAATCACCAAACAACCGGCCACAGTTTATTAAAGATCACGGTCAAAACCAATGGCACTTTGGTCAAATCCGGCAAAATCGCCGCACGAGATAACGAACCGTATATCGTGATCGCTTTTGAGAACAATCACGATGGCTATCACAACATCAAAAAACAAGCCCGCTGGTTTGACCAGGCACTGACTCACCTCACTGCGACTTATCATTTCAACCGTTTCCGCGCGATCGGCCACAGTAACGGCGGCTTAGTGTTGAGTCTGTTCTTGGAGAAATATTACCAAAGCGCCGATGTCTCGATCGACCGGCTGATGACGATCGGGACGCCATATAATCTTGAAGAAAGCAATCCGCAAAACCGCACCCAAATGCTCAACGACTTGATCGCCCAACGCAAGGCTTTACCAAAAGCGCTGACCGTGTATTCGCTGGCTGGCACGGAAACTTATGATGGCGACGGCACCGTGCCGCTTGATAGTGTCGAATGCGGCAAATACATCTATCAAAATCATGTCGCGCACTACACCCAGATCACCGTTTCTGGCGATAACGCCAGCCACAGCCAGCTGCCGCAAAACCGCGAAATTATCAACTACATTCAACAATACATGTTGCCAGCGCCCAACCAAACGCCTGGCAACAGTCACCCGGCTGACAGCCAGCGCCAGATAACGACGACTGCACCTTAAAAGTAAAGCGCGCAAACTCGGTGAGGCACTGAGTTTGCGCGCTTTTATTAACTAAACTGATTATTAAGCAACAATTGAGTAAAGATTGGTGATTGCAGATAATATCACCTAAATCACACCGCTTAGGAGAGGTGCAGCACCGCCTGCGCCGACTCGCCGCCGCCTTGCGCCGTTGCGGGCCCCGCCAGCTGCCGCGACTAACGCAAAGACGTCTGCGCAAACACCCGGTTGAAATCAGCCATTAACGCTGTCGGCTCAAGCGGCGTGCCTTGCAAATACGCATACAGCGCATACGTGGTCACGGCATCATACACCGCCCCATGGGCCAAGATATCCAATCCCAAATACCGGCGATACTTGGCCAAGCCTACATCAGGCAAGCCAGGCATCGGCCCGCCGGCTTTGGCCAAATCAGACACATCCAACAGCCGCCCTGGCGTGGCATACAAGCCAAACTGACGCTGCATCACCAACAAGTCGCCGCCTTTAACGGCAAAGCCTAACACGGGATCTTTGCCGATGAAATTCTGAAACTCGTTTAACGCCGTGGTCGCCGGGCGGCCAAAGCGCGCCAACAACCCGGCGTGAATGCCGGTTAACGCTTGCGAGCGGCGGTTGAGATGCGACCCTTGCGGCACTTGCACGAAGCAATCGAAGGTATCGACGATTTGGCCATTGCGCACTTTTAACGCGCCGATTTCCGTGGCAAACTGGCCTTCTTGCTTGTTGCCGCTGGAGAATTCCAAATCAAACACGGTATAGGCATCCGGGCGGCCGGACACTTGGATCAGCTGCGGCTTTTGCTTGGTGAAAGCCGGCGCCGGGGTGCGCGTCCAATGGCGCTTGATGAGATGCCGTGCACGGCTGGTGACATCGTTGGCTAAACCGGCTTCGGCTTGACCCATGCGCGGACGCGCCGTCACGATCGCCAGCGGGTCCATATGCGTCTTGGTGCCAAAAGCACGCTGCCAAGGCGGCGTCATCGCCGCTTCGTGATACGCGACGCCAAACCTGTCCATCAGCATTTTGGTTTCATCAGCCAGCGGCCCATACAACGTCACTTGCACCGGCTTGGCCTCTTCATCCAGATGCAAGGCATGCACCACCGCGCCTAACGCGGCAAAATGATTGGCTAACGCCCGCACCACAGGCCAGCGCACGAAGACGCTTTGCGGCAATTGTGCCGGATCGCGCAAGGCCACGGTATAGGCGCGGATAAATTTACGGATCAGCCAATCCACTGGTTTGCCCACTGGTGGGATGGCTTCAAGCGCCGCCGTGGCGGTGATCGCCGGCCACAAACTGGCGGTGACATGGGCCACGCCGTCCAGGGTCAAGGTTTGCGGCCACAAGCCGCGCAAGTCGACAGCCAAGTCCACCACCGCCACTTGCTTGGGGGTGCCGCCGGCCACTTGGGCCAAGTCGACTAAGGCGTTGGTGAGTTCAGTCTGCCAGTCCGTTGAATATTTTGCTTGTAGCGCTTGTGCCAAGTGATCCATGTTATCCTCCAGTTTCCCAATGGCTCCATTCTACCGCATAATCACCAGCCCATACAAATAGTGCTGGGACACCATTCGCATAGTCGCGCGCCATAAAGCAACGCCAAGTAACGCAAACGGCTCTACTCCGCGATTCAAAGTGCAGAATCGTGGAGTAGAGCCGTTTGCGTTATTGGCGCAACCGCTTTATGTCCCAGCCTGGTTCCTTAATCGCCTAAGCCGATGCGGTCGAAGATCTCGTCGACATGGCGCAGGTGGTAATGATAATCAAAGGCGTCATCAATGGCCGCTTTGTCCAAACGGTCGGTGACTTTGGGATCAGCTTCCAACAAAGCGCGGAAGTCGCGATGTTCATCCCAAGCTTGCGCAGTTTTTGGCTGCACCAGATCATAAGCGGCTTCACGCGACAAGCCGGATTCGATCAGCTTTAACATCACGCGCTGGGAGAAGATCAAGCCATGGGTCTTGTTCATGTTGGCGATCATCGTGTCTGGGAAAACATCCAGATTGGAAATGATGCTGGTGAAGCGATGCAAGATGTAATCCAGCAAACCAGTGGCATCTGGCAGCATCATGCGTTCGGCAGAGGAATGGGAAATGTCGCGTTCATGCCACAAGTTCACATCTTCCAAGGCTGGGATGCTGTAGCCGCGGATGATGCGCGCCAAGCCGGAAACATTCTCTGAGCCGATTGGGTTGCGCTTGTGCGGCATGGCAGAGGAACCCTTCTGACCCGGGTTGAAGTGTTCTTCAACTTCATGGACTTCGGTACGCTGCATGTGGCGCACTTGAGTGGCGAAGCGTTCAACAGAAGTGGCGATCAAGCCCAAGGTTTGAATGTAGCGTGCATGCAAATCACGCGGCAAGACTTGCGTGGAGATCTCTTGCGCACGGATGCCTAAGTGCTCGCAGACATACGCTTCAACGGCTGGCGGGGTGTTGGCAAAAGTCCCCACGGCCCCAGAGATCTTGCCGGCTTGCACTTCGTCGGCAGCTTCATCAAAGCGTGCCAAGTTGCGCTTCATTTCGGAATACCAAGTGGCCACGACCAACCCAAAGGTGGTTGGTTCAGCGTGCACGCCATGGGTACGGCCCATCATCACGGTGTGCTTGTAGGCTTTGGCCAATTTGGCCAGCGCGTCAGTCAGCGCCACCAAGTCTTCACGCAGAATGGTGTTGGCTTGCTTGAGCACATAGCCTTGGGCGGTATCGACCACATCAGTTGACGTTAAGCCAAAATGCACCCATTTCTTCTCTTCACCGAGTGATTCTGAGACAGTCCGCGTGAAAGCCACCACGTCATGGCGGGTCACGGCTTCGATTTCATGGATACGCTCCACGGTGAATTTCGCATTCTGGCGCAACTTCACCACGTCGGCTTCTGGGATCTCCCCTAAAGTCGACCAGGCTTCAGCGGCCAAGATCTCGACTTCAAGCCAAGCTTTGTAGCGGTTCTCTTCGGTCCAAACTGCCGCCATGTCAGGACGGCTGTAACGATCAATCATGAAAACTTTCCTCCTTGGGTTTGCAGGATACATAAAGCGGGATGTGGGACTGAGCTAAACTGAGCACACGACTTTCGTTTGCTCAGATTAACGCGGCCCCGCGGCTTCACAATTGGAAATAATCGGTGGCATTGATTGCCTGGGTGATTGCATGCCGCTCGCCTAATACCGTGATCTGCCCGATTTCATCGGCCCCTTCTGGATAAAAGGCGAACTGCCAATCAGGCTTGATCTGGATCTGCGTCATTGCCGCTGCCAGATCAGCTTTGCGCAGCGGCAGCAAAGCGCCGCCATCGCGCAAGGTGACGCTCGGCAGCGGCCAGCCAAACAACGCCCGCAAATGCATGGTATAAGCTGAAATGCCAGTTGTGGCTTTAAGCACATGGCCGTTGATTTGCGGGCCTGGGAACACGCGCTTGACGTACATCGTCAGGTTTTGGGTCATGAATAATTCAATGCCAAACACGCCCACATAATCGATTTTATCAGCCAACACCCGCGCAATGCGCTGGATCTCTTGGATCACGGCGCTGCCGCCGCGAGCCGGCACAACCGAAGACTTCAACAAGTGATGCTCAAAGCGATTCTCCACCACCGGCAGCACCTGGACGGTATCGCCAGACTTGGCCACCAGCACCGAATATTCGATTGGGTCATCCAACCAAGCTTCCAGCACATACGGCCGCTGCTGCAGGAGCTGTTCGGCACGCTTGATGTCAGCTGGTTCAGTGAGGCGCAATTGTTGGTCGACGCCGATGCCTTTTTGGATCGGCTTGAGAATCGACGGGAAGCCGACAGTTTCAACGGCGGCGGGAATGTCTTTGGCGGTGACGACTTGCGCATAAGGCAGAATGTTCATGTTCAAGTCATCGAGGAACACTTTCTCCAAATAGCGGTCTTGCGTGACGCTGAGGATGTCGACACCGCTGGGCAGCTGGCGCTTGTTGGCCACTTGGGCCAAACGGGTGCCGTCAACATTCTCGTCGACAAAAGTGATCACTTGCGCCAAGTCGCACATGCGCGACAAGGCTTTGGGATCAGTGGCGTCACCGACGATGCGCATGTCAGCAACGTTAAAGGCGATGTCGCCGTCTTGCGGGGCCATCACGATCGTATGCATGCCCATTTCGGCTGCGGCAACGGCAAGTTGATACCCGCGTACGCCGCCGCCAATGATGCCGATCACGGCACCTGGTTTGATAAATTGAACCATCATACACTTCCTAAGTTATTACTGAGCTTGTTGAAAATGGGCAACTGGCCGGACTGGTTTTGCTGCGGGCTGCGGGGCCGGCGAGTCAGTCAGGCTGTGCGGCCGGCTGCAACCGCGCTGAAAAACGCGCGTTTTCCGCCTAAGTTCTGAGCCTGGCGTTCGCTGCGCTCACCTGCCTGTCTCAGAACTTGCCGCGATCAGCACAGCGAGCCAAGCACAAACCGCTTGTCTCACTGTGCTGATCGTTTCACGGCCTGACTGACTCGCCAACCCCACACCCCTCCGCAAAACCAGTCCTACTTCATTCGTATCAGCCCACAATGCGCTAGCCCAACTCTAGATTAAACTAAACCAGATGCTGGCACGAATTTATTAGAGACAGGACTTGGTGATCACGCGCTTTGCAAAACCAGTTCCACATCAGCCTACGCAGTGCTAGCTCAATCCTAAATCGACCCGAGTCATGAGCTGAAGCGAATTTCTAGAAACCGGCGAGCGGGGACGGCTGAGACGGAGGCCAAATGGCGTCAGTGGTGTCGTTGTTCTTGGCAACGCAGCGCGCAGCGCGAAGGCGCCTAGAACAAGGCGCGCGGGCGAGATCCACTCGACAGGCGCAGCGCAGCGGAGTTGTCGAGTTAGCTCGCCCGCCGCCCACCACGTTCCACGCCATTTGGCCGTAGTCTCAGCCGTCCCCGCTTGCCAGTTTCGGCCAGAGCCTTACTGTGAATCTTTTTCGTTTAAGCCATCTTCAGTGGGCAGTTCCGGCTGCGGGGTTTTGGCATTGAACAACCAGTTCAATACTACCGCAGACACCGAAGCCATCAAGATCCCGGAACCAAATAACAGTTGCAAGGTCTCAGGCAGCGCCTGAACGATTTCCGGCTGGGTGGTCACACCTAAGCCTAAACCAATCGATACCGCTGCCACCAGCAAGTTCTTATCATTGTGGAAATCCACCTGTTGCAGCATGCGGATCCCTTGTACCGCCACCATGCCAAACATCACCAGCATCGCGCCGCCAAGCACAGGCGACGGAATGATCGTGGCCAAGGCACCGATTTTGGGCAACAAGCCTAACAGCACTAAGAACAGCGCGGAAAACATCACCGGCTTGCGGGTCTTGATGCCGGATAACTGCACCAAGCCGACGTTTTGGGAGAAGGTGGTGTAAGGGAAGGTGTTGAAGATCCCGCCTAATAACACCGCCAAACCTTCTGCGCGATAGCCTTTCTTCAGATCCGTTTCTTCGATGCGGCGGCCGACCACATCCCCTAAGGCAAAGAACACGCCGGTGGATTCCACCATCGACACCAAAGAAATCAAGATCATGGTGACAATGGAGCTCCATTCAAACTTCGGCGTGCCAAAGTAAAACGGCGTCGGCACGTGAAACCAGCTGGCTTCAGCCACTGGCGCAAACGACACCATCCCCAAGAACCCAGCCAACACCGTGCCGCCGATCAACCCGATCAGAATCGCGATCGAGCGGGTGAAGCCGCGGCCCCACACGTTAAAGGCCAAAATCAGCAACACCGTGAAAGCACCGACAGCCAAGTTAGTCATCGAGCCGAAATCTTTGGCGGAGGTACTGCCGCCGCCGAGGTTTTGAAACGCCACTGGGATCAAAGACAAACCGATCACAGTGATCAGCGTACCGGTGACCAGCGGCGGGAACAACTTGCGCAGCTTGGCAAAAAAGCCCGAAATCAAGAACACGAACAGCCCGGCGGCAATGATCGCGCCATACATGGTTTGGAAGTCGAACTTCTGCCCGATCATGATCAACGGCGCCACGGCTTGCACCGCACACCCTAACACCACCGGCAAGCCGATGCCAAACACCTTATTGGCAAAGATCTGCAAAGCTGTGGCGACCCCGCACATGAAAATATCGATCGACACCAGATAAGTCATTTGCTCACTGGTAAAATGCAGCGAAGCACCGATCAGAATCGGCACCAACACTGACCCGGAATACATCGCCAGCAAATGCTGGATCCCCAAAACCGCCGCTTTCGGCGCGGAAATGTCTTTGGCCAACGTATTTCCTCCTATTCTGTGAATTCGACTTGACCGTCGTTAAACGCGGCAATGCGCGCCAAAGACACAGTCTTGATGTGGCGGTCGTCTAATAATTTGCGGCCTTTCTGGAAGGTCTTCTCGATGACGATCCCCACGCCGGCTAAAGTGGCATTGGCTTGGCCGATGATGTCGATCAAGCCTTCGACAGCCTGACCGTTGGCTAAGAAATCGTCGATGATCAACACGGTGTCGTCTGCATGCAAGAACTTCTGGGCAATGGCGATTTGGTTAGCCGTTTTCTTGGTGAATGAATACACTTCGGCGGTGTATAAATCGTCTTTTAGCGTCAAAGACTTGTGCTTGCGGGCAAACACCACCGGCACATGGAAGGCCATCCCTGTGGCCAACGCAGGTGCAATACCCGAACTTTCGACCGTTAAGATCTTGGTGATCTTGGCGTCTTTGAATTGCGCATAGAATTCTTCTCCCAAAGCGGTCATCAAATCCGGGTCGATTTGATGATTCAAGAAATTGTCAACTTTCAATACCTCTGCGCCAAGCACCTGACCATCTTTTCTAATCCGGTCTTCAAGTAATTTCACCAGTATGCACATCCTTCTTATGATTGTTAAATTTCACAAATTCTAACACAAAAAACGCACCTGAACAACCGAATATCGCGTGATCGTGTGTCTTTTCTCATCCAACTTTCACCAGTTTGGTTCGGGTTAAAGCCTACTACACCGTGTTAGAATGCAGGAATTGCGGCTTTTCCCCCGAGCAAAAGAAAAAACCCGATTATTCGGGTTTTTCGGTATTTTTAGGTCATGACACGAACCAAACGCGGTTCCATGGAATAAGTCCGAACGATCACTGATCGTATTGGGCGAGGTCCCATTGCTTGATCAAGCGCTGCAGCTTGGCCGGATAATCCGGGTCAGTGGCATAGCCGTCGGTTCTCAAGGCGACGCTGGCGGCAACGTAATCTTTGGCCGCTAAGACATCCTTGTATTGGTCCGGGTTATAAGACGTGCCATTAACGAACAACAGCGCGTGGGCTTTCAACGAGGCGTTGACATTGGGATACACCGCAAAGCGCGCCTTGATGGTCACCCATTTGCCGTTGACATATTCTTGCGTGGTCAATTCTTGCGAGCGCGCCGGGTCAGCTGACTTGATGCCAAAATAATTATTGTAGTCCGTCGCCAAGGTGCTTTGGCCCCAATCTGATTCCAAAATTGCCTGCGCCAAGGTGATACTGGCCAGCACCCCGTATTGACGATGCAAGGTTTGGGCATAAGGCGCCAATTGTTTAATAAAGGCGCGCTTTTGGGCGGTATCGTCGCTGCTGGATGCGGCTTGTTGGCTGGTTGGGCCTTGCAGACTTTGGCACGCCACCACGATGACGCCTAAGCCCAAGAGGCAAATCAAAGCCACCAAGAGCTTGGGCAGCTGATGGCGGCGTTTATTCCTGTGGCGCTTGGCCAAAGTCATCCCTCACTTCTTTAATTGCGGTCGTCGAGATGCTCATCTGCCCAAGTCAGCAGATCCAATTGCTTGGTTTGCAGCTGCTTGGCGACTGTGGTTGGCACCACGAAGTCCAAGATATCCACCAACCCATGCACCCCATAGTCTTGGCGCAGCTGCAAGTGCACAGCGACGCGGCCGTTGCCTTGCGGGGCTTTGACATAGCTGGTGGTCAAACTTGGTGAACGCAGCCAAGCTTTGGCGATCACCGTTTTGGCCAACATGTAGCGCTCTGGCAAACCGCCTTGCGTCGGATCGGTTTGCTCAAGCACTGCCAGTTTCTGCGCAAGCATCCACTCATAATCGGTGAATAAGTAGCGCAATTGCTGGCGCTGCTGCGGCAACAAGGCGGCAGCGTTATTCTCAATGGCTGACACTGGAATGTGCATCACCTGCGTCAACACAGTGGCATCGCCGTCGCGCTGCGTCAACACCGCCACGGCTAACGCGATCAGATCTTGATCATTCATGCGATCACTCCTTCTTGAATTTACTTCCATTCTAACATGTTTGCCCCAAGTTGTTGGGGTGTTAGAATAAAGCGTAACCAATAACTTAGGAGGTTTTGTCATGTCTGGATATAACTGGGGCATCGTCGGCTTAGGCCGTATCGCCCAAAGTTTTGCTCATGATTTCCCGGCCACGCAATCGTTATACGCCGTGGCTGCCCACGACGGCGCGCGCGCCGCAGCTTTTGCCACGAAGTTCAACGTCGCCCACCACTACGGCAACTATGCGGACTTGTTCAATGATCCGAAAGTCGACATCGTCTATGTCGCCACCACCCACAACTTCCATTATGAGAACATTAAAGCCGCCTTGCTCGCCGGCAAACACGTCTTAGCCGAAAAGGCGATCACTTTAAGCGCCGCGCAACTGGAAGAACTTGTTGCCATTGCCCAAGCGCGCCATTTGATCTTGATGGAAGCCCAGACGATTTACCACATGCCGCTTTATCCGGCCATGATCGACCAGGCCAACGCCCAGTTAGGCAAGTTGAAGACGATTCAAGTGACTTTTGGCTCACATGTGCCTTATGATCCCCAAGACCGCTTGTTGAACCCTGATTTGGCCGGTGGCGCCTTATTGGATATTGGCATTTACGCCTTGTCATTTGCTCGGCGCTTCATGACTGCCACGCCACAGTTGGTGGCCACGCAAATGCAGCGCACCGACACCGGCGTTGATGGCCAAAGCAGCTTCTTGTTGACCAACGCGCACAATGAGCAAGTCACCGTAGCCTTGAACCTCCAAGCCAAAATGCCCAAACTGGGCATCGCCGCTTATGAAGAAGGCTGCTATAGCGTGCTGGAATATCCGCGCGCGCAAAGTGCCACGCTGCTGACGCCGGATAATCAAACAACCGAACTGACCGCCGGCGCAACAGATCAAGCGCTGGCTTATGAAGTCAACGATATGGCCGAAGCCGTCACCACCGGCAACAACCCGACGCTGACTTGGACGCGCGAAGTGATGACCATCATGAGCCAAGCCCGCGAAGCTTGGGGATTCTATTATCCAGGGGAAAATGGGCCGTTGGTATAAAACCAAAGCGCACTTAGCGGTGGATATAAGGCAGGATGACACAAAGGCGGTTTGTGCCTTGGTGGCGTCATGCCTTATATCACGCCGCGTTGCTTTGCGCAGCTCGACGAAGACCGCACCTTCTAAGCCCCCGGCCAGGTGTTGCTGCGGTGCATGGGGGCGGCGAGACGGCGCAGGCGGTGCGGCCGGCTACAACCACGCAAAGTGCGCGTGTTTTCCGCCTAAGAATTTAGCCAGGCGCTCGCTGTGCTCACCTGCCTGTCTAAATTCTTGCCGCGATCAGCAGCACAAGCCTTGCACAACCCGCAAGTCTTGCGCTGCTGATCGTTTCACGGCCTGACCGTCTCGCCGCCCCCATACGCCTTTGCAACACCTGGCCTACTGTATTCGTATCAGATCATGTATATGTCGAATAACATTAGCTCAATGCATAAGTTTAATTCACAACAAGGCCCCATCAACATACGCGATGGGGTCTTGTTGTCGTGTCACGTTCATGCAGGCAAGATCGATCATTTGGCTTGAGTCATGAATTATGCACGCTTGGGTAAGCGCAAGCCGATCAATAAGCCCACTAAGCCCACAATGGCAAATACCAAATACGTCACGCGAAAGCCCATTAACGCATTGTGCGAAGCGGCTTGCACGGTGGTAAGCACCAAGGTGGCCACCGCCACGCCAGTTGAACCAAGCAATTGGCGCACCGCCGTGGTCACCGCTGTGCCATCGGCGATGAGGGCTTTGGGTAAGGCGTTGGCGCCGGCTGTTACGGCTGGCATCATCACAAAGGCGTTGCCGGATTCGGTGATGATCGCCCCGCAAATCGCCAGCGGCAAGTTCAATACTTGGGTGAACAACCCCATCAACAAGAAACCGACTGTGATCAAACTCATGCCGATCACCACCACGCGTCTGGCCCCGAAGCGATCCAGCCACTGGCCGGCCCGCGGGTTCAACAAGCTTAAGCACACCGCCGCAGGGACCAGCGACAAGCCGGAAATCAGCGGTGAGACATGCAAGATCGTCTGGAAAAACAGCGGCATGATGATCGTGGTGACGATCAAGCCGATATACGACACACCAGTCAATACAACCGCTTGCGTAAAGCGCGCCGTGGCAAAGACGCGCAGCTGCAACAAAGGCTTATGTTGATGCAATTGCCGCAGCACAAACCACGAGCCTAACCCTATGGCTAAAATCGCCAAGCTCAAAACTCCCGCGTGCACCCCGCCATGGGTCATGGTGGTCAACGCGTACAACAGCACCGGAAAGCTTGCCGCCAGCACCACACTGAGCCAATCCAAGCGGCTGGGGTCAAGCGTCATCACGTCTTTGATCGTGACAAACGATGCCACAAACACGCCCACAGCCACCAAGAAGAACAGGACAAACAGTGCCTGCCAGCTAAACCAAGTCAACAACACCCCGGAAATGATCGGGCCCACTGCCAAAGCCGAGCCCATTACCAATCCGGCGACACCCATCACCTGGCCGCGCTGCGCTTGCGGCGTGATGGTCAACAACACTGTTTGAAAACTGGGGAAAATGACCCCGACTGCCAACGCTTCTAACAGGCGGCCAATCAACAACACCGCAAAACTCGGCGCCCAGACACACAACGCCGTGCCTGCTGCAAAAGTCGCCACGACGCCTTGAAACAAGCGCTTAAAACCTACATTGGCTAATAACCAGGGACTGACTGGGATCATCAAACTCATCACCAGCATGAAACCGGTGGTCAGCCACGCCACCGTGCTGGCTGAGACATTGAAACTGCGCATAAAAGCCGGATAGGCAGTGCTTAAGGCCGATTGGGAAATCGACATCGAGAAGGTGCCGGTTAACAGCGTGGCAATAAAGGCTGGACGATTATAAGTTTGGGACTTATCCACAATAACTCGCTTCTTTCTGAAACATTCCAGCTCCATTATAAGCCATGCCTAAATTTTTGCACGCAAGCACCAAGTCTCAACCACTTTGTTAACCCCTTTCAGCAAGTAAGTGGTACGATACTTTTGTAAGTGTTTAACGAAAGGAAGTCTTTACCGTGACCGTTTTTGCTGCATTCTCAAAAGAAGAGATCCTTGATGACCTTAAGGCCAACGTCACCTCCGGCAGTGTCGTTACTGATCCTGAAGCTTTGCAGAAGCATTCTTTTTCGCCGAATTTGACTGATGACGATTCCGGCTTGGCCTTGGCCTTCATCGATGCGCACAATACCGAAGACATCAAAGGCGTGCTGAAAGTCGCCCGCAAATATCATGTACCGGTCGTCACCCAAAACCGCTTCACCAGCACCGTGATTGGCGCAGACGGTATCGCTGACAGCTTCATCTTGTCTACCGCCGCCATGAATCAGATCAAAGAAATCAGCAAAGCCGATTCGCTGGCAGTCGTAGAACCAGGCGTCATCAATGGTGACTTGGATCAAGCCGCGCGCCAGCAAGGCATGTTCTACGCTCCAGACCCAGGCTCAAAGCCAATTTCCGGCATCGGCGGCAACGTGGCAACTAACGCCGGCGGCATGAGCACCGTCAAATACGGCGCCACCAAAGACAATGTGTTAGGGCTCAAAGTCGTGTTGGCTGACGGGCGTGAGCTCAAGCTGGGCGGCCGCACACTGAAGCAGGCATTCGGCTACGATTTGACGCAGCTGTTTGTCGGCTCAGAAGGCACGCTTGGCATCATCACCGAAATCACGGTCAAACTGTTGCCAATTCCGCTAGGCACGCCGGTAATGGGCATGGCCTTTTTTGAAAACATGACGGCTTTGGCCAAAGCCGTGGCTGAAATCCGCATTTCCGGTGTGTACCCGACGATGCTTGAAGCCTTGGATCACCCCACGATCCAAGCCATCGACCGCTACGACGGCACCAACTACAGCAAAGCTTCTGGGGCAATGCTGATCTTCAAGATCGATAACGGCACCAAACAAGCCATGGATGTGCTCAACGCCTTGTTGCAAAAGCACGGGGCTAAAGACATCACCGTGACAGAAAAGCCTGATGAACAAGCCCAACTGGAAAAACTGCGCCGCGACATGCTGCCAGCCATTTTCACCGGGCAAAATCATATCATGGAAGACATGGCGATGCCGCTGTCTCAGCTGGCGCCGATGATGGACTACATCAAACAAGTCGGCCAAGACCTGGGCTTAAAGATCTACACTGCAGGCCACGCCGGCGACGGCAACGTCCACCCTTCCATTGTGTGGCCGCTTGACGAACCAGGCGTCCCGGCCAAAGTCAGCCAGGCACTAGCATTAATGTTCAAGAAAACGCTGGAACTTGGCGGCACGATTTCCGGCGAACACGCCGTGGGGATGTTAAAGAATCAATGGAACAACGCCGAACTCGGCGAAGACGTCGACATGCTCCAACACCAGATCAAAGCATTGTTTGATCCAATGAATCTCTTAAACCCAAAGCGCAAGATCAACTAAACAAGATTCCCACCAAGCGGCGTCTGCACTTGCAGACGCGCATCAAATGCTCACGTATCGCTTGGCACAAAAAGCAGCACCATGAGATGAAGTCACCACTCATCACATGGTGCTGCTAATTTATTCAACGCATCACCGCAACAAACGATCTGATTGGACAAGCCCACCACTAATTTGATGCGATAATTGCAGGAGCGGCATTGCGGAGGATGATGGGGCCAGCAAGCCGGTCAGGCCGTGAAACGATCAGCGGCGTGAGCCAAGCGATTTGTGCTTGGCTCGCGTCGCTGATCGCGGCAATTTCAGAGACGGGCAAGTGAGCGCAGCGAGCGCCTGGCTCTGAAACTAGGTGGAAAACGCGCGCATCTCAGCGCGGTTGGAACCGGCCGCACCGCCTGCGCCGGCTTGCTGGCCCCATCATCCGGAGCAATGTCGGTCCGGACCTTAGACGTTGTGGTCTTCGTCGAGCTGCGCAAAGCAACGCGGCGTGATATAAGTCATGACGCCACCAAGGCACAAACCGCCTTTGTGTCATCCTGCCTTATATCCACCGCTAAGTGCGCTTTGCTGCGCTCTGGTATCTTCGTCGAGCTGCGCAGCCCAACGCGGCGTGATATAAGGCGTGACGCCGCTTGGGCCAAGTACGCCCAAACGTCACCCCGCCTTATATCCACCGCTAAGTGCGGGCTGCTGCGCTCTGGGATATAAAAACGCGCCCCACAATTGCTGGGGCGCGTCGGTGCAATGTCTAGTCTTTGTTGACGTTAACGGCTTGTGGGCCGCGGTCGCTTTGTTCAACTTCGAACGTTACCGCTTGGCCTTCATCAAGCGTCTTGTAGCCGTCGCCTTGGATAGCAGAGAAGTGAACAAACACATCGGAGCCATCTTCGCGGGTGATGAAGCCATAACCCTTATCAGCGTTAAACCATTTAACAGTACCATGTTCCATTAGAAACATTCCTCCTTGCGCAGCGCGCATAATAAAATAAGTGCATTTTTCAATAGGTGCGGCGGCAAGAAAGCTCTCACTTCAGGACCACGCCGTTTCGAAAAGTACATTTTAAGTCTATCACGCTGTCTTGACCGTCGCAAGCAAGACGATTGCCAATTTTTTCACAACTCTTCTGCGATGAACAGCGCGACTTTTGCCCATTACAATTGCTAGCTTTTTGACGCAGTTTAGCTTACGATTAGATTATCAAACCATGGAGGCGCGCGCGTATGAGAAAGCTTTGGATCCCGTTGATTGGGTTGATGATGTTGTTAACTGCCTGCGCGCCTGCGTTCGACCAGAAAGCGCAGCTGCGCCAAGACAGCCAAGCGGTCATCACCCAAGTTGCCAAGCTCAACACGGCGCTAGACACCGTGAATGATCAACTGGGCGCTTTCCCCAGCACCTTCGAGAAAGCCTACAGCAAAGACCACAACCAAGACTTCCAAAATGATGGCACCGTCGCCGCCATGCTCACCAAGCGCCAAGCGGCATACGAGCGCCTGGAAGCTGCGCAAACTAAGCTTGAAGACGCCACCAACCGCTTGACCAAACTTAACAGCCAAGACAATCCGCAGCTGCCCAAAGCCGAGTTGAAGCGCGCGTTGACCACCTTGCGCTTGGCCAAGCTCGATCACAAGACTTTCGACACCTATTACAAAGAACTGACCAATGCCGAGAATGATTTCTTCGACACCGTGGCCAGCGACCCAGACGACAAAGATGCCATCGACGAAGCATTGACTCAGTTGAATCAATACGATTCCAGCCTCAGCCAACAAGCCGACATCATGCAAGCCAACTTGCAAACCGTCACCTCAGACGCCACAGCCTTAGACAAGGCTGCCAAAGCAATGAAATAGCTGCTTCACAAAAACAACTCCGAGATGCGCAGCCAACGCTCATGCATCTCGGAGTTTTTTTGTGCTAAGTTGATTCATTGCGCTAAGCAACGTCGTCACTGAAATCGGTTGACTGCGCAGTTTACTTTCCTGCAGCCCATATTGGAGGACAGGTGTTGCGTAGGCGCGTGGGGGCCGCGAGACGGTCAGGCCGTGAAACGATCAGCGGCGTGAGCCTTGCGATTCGTGCTTGGCTTGCGTCGCTGATCGCGGCAAGTTCAAAGACAGACAAGGTGAGCGCAGCGAGCGTCTGGCTTTGAACTTAGGCGGAAAACACGCGCCCTTTGCGTGGTTGCACTGCCTGCGCCGTCTCGCGGCCCCCACGCGCCGAAGCAGCACCTGTCCGGACCTTTTCAACTAAGTACGGGCTGCTTCGCTCTGGGGTTACCGTTTAAACCTTAGCAGTACCCTGCCCAGAATCGGAATCACGATGCCGGCCATGACGGCTTCGGCGACCATATTGATCGCTAAAGCCCCCATCAACAGCCAGCCTAAATTGGTGGCATCGGCGCCGGCAACGACAGCATTGGCGCGATTGGCAAACAAAATCCATGTGAAGATGATCACCAAACCGGAGTTAGTCAACGCGCCGCAGACCCCTGCCAGGATCATTTTGACCGTGCCGATCAAGTCATGCTGATGGGCCTTGGCAATGTGGTTGAAGATCAAAGCAGCCACCACGCCGACCATGATCCGCGGCACAATGGCGATGATCGGGTTGCGAAACAGCAAGATCGTCACCGGATCGGTGGCATCGGTGTAGGCTTTGATCAAGCTGATACACCCCCAAAACGCGCCAAGCCCGGCGCCGCCTTTGACGCCTAGCAGCACGCCACCTAGGATCACAGTGAGATGAATGGTGGAAATTGCAGGCAACAGTGGGATGATGCGGATGTAGCCGATCATCGGCACATAGGCTTGCAGAATGATCAAAGCGCCTAGAATGCCGATGATACTGATGGTGTACGCAGAGCTTTTGCGAGTCACGATGCGTCCTCCGAAATTGTTGACGGCCGCATGACCGCCAGAATTGTATGCTTAATGCTTGGCGGTTGATTTGGCGCTGTCATGGTTTGCCATGCGCGCGATCAACGGCTGCAGATACTGCGCTTCGGCCTGCTTGCGCGCGGCTTCGGCGTCTTTGAAATCAACGAATTGTTTGTTCAACACCAGCTTGCCTTTGATAAACAAGCGGGCGTTCCACTTCTTGGTTTGCTTGTCGAAAGAAACCCCGATCACGCCAGAGCGATTCGTGGTGCGGCGCTTAGTAGCGGCGGCAATATTGACCCCTTCTGAATCGGCAAACTGGCCATGGCGGCCCATTTGTTCGCGGGTCTTAGGATTCTCCATGATCGCCACGCGCATCAAATCGCGGCGATAACAGCCGCAACTGGTGGTGGTGCCTTTACGCAAGCGATAACCATCGACGACTTTGATATTGCCACAATCACATTGACACTTCCAACAAGCGTTGCCGTTCTTGGCGGCACCGGCATATTCCAACACGGTCAAGCGGCCAAACCGTTGCCCAGTGAGATCTTTTCGTTGCATAGGCTTACACTTCCTAAGTAAATTTTTCCCCACTCATATCTTGCTGGGTCAAGACCTACTTTGTCAAGCGGAAAACGTGGGTACCGGCAACTGTTGCCGGATCCATTCAGCATGGCGCCATGCTTGCAAAGACGAAAGCTTCAGCTTGAAGGTGATGCGGTTGTATAAGCTTGCGGTTGGTGGGCCGCCTTCCATCAACATGCCGCTATTCTAACCCCTTGATCAGACGATGACAAGTCACCAGCAATAAAATAATTAATGCCTTAAACAAATTAATTGCCAACCCGCCTGTTGCGCCGATCACAATGAATTAAACAACAGCAAATCCACCCCAAAAAACCGTGACTAGGCATTTTGCCACGCCAAGTAACACAAACTGCTCTGCACTGCGATTCAAAGTCCGAATCGTGGTGCAGAGCAGCTTGCGTTATTGGCCAAAATCGGTTGATATCTCAGTCTCTGACTGCTGTATTTAGCTAATGCGCACTGCTGAATTTGCAGCGCCAAGCCGATCACGACGGATCCGGCTGGGTCAGCTTCTGCGTACGGTTTGTCCGCGCGTAAGTAAATTGTTGATCTCGCAAGTGCTTGACATAAATGCGCTGCCGCCGTTGCCCTTGTTTGGTCAAGACGATCAGCGTGTAGCGCCCACCGTAAAGCTTCGTGCGCAACTGCGCAAGATCAGCCGCTGCTAAGACTTGTTGGTGCTTGCCGCGCTGCACAACTGCCGCCACTGCCTCTGCCGGCAAAACCAGCGTGTATGTGCGGCCTGCGATCATTAACTTGCGCACCCAGCAAGCCAACCCGACAATTAATGCAGCAAACAGCGCCAGCCACAAGGCTAATTTAAGCTGGTTAAACCACGCGGCTTGTTTGACCGCTGCCCCATCGGCGGCGCGATAGGCCACGCGCCGGCCAGTGATCAATAAACGCTGGGAGTTGATCATATACGGGGTGCAAGTCATCAAGGTGACCAAATCTTCGCCTGGCACCAAGCGCAATTGGCTCAAGTCAGTGGGTTCGATCACTTGGCGCTTAAACACGCGATAGGCCAGCGTCCGCTTGCCGATGGTGATGAAGAAGCGATCGCCTGTATGCAGCTGCGGCAAATGGGAAAACAGCGTCGCATTCGGCACCCCGCGATGCCCTGAAATCACTGCATGCGTGCCTGCTCCGCCAATGGGGATGCTGGTACCATCCAACAGGCAAGCACCGAATTGCAACAATTGATCGGTGGTGTGTTCAAACACCGGCAAGCTCACCTGCAGTTGCGGGATCGTTAAGCGCGCCACCGTTTCAGCCGTCAACTGCTTGGCATCAAGCGCGCTTTGGCCTGAAGGATTGGCCGTATTGGTGAATTTCTGCAACCCTGGCGCTTGGTTGGCTTGTTGCAGCGCCTGATTATACCGGCGATACTGGCGATATTGGCTTGCTGCTGCAGCGGCATTCAACTTGGTTTCATGGGCTTGGTAGTGTGCGATCACCGCTTGATTGCGATACGACACATAAGCGTCACTGATCGACGGATATGCCAACACCCCGATCCCGGCGAGGATCAACAACAAGATCAAGCTGTCGACTTTGCCAAACCCCGGCTTGTGCCGCTGGTCGAACATTGCCTAGCCGACGCGGCGCTTGAAGTACACGGCAGAACCGGAAGCGATCAAAGCCAACCCGATAATGGCAAAAATCGTGGTGCCTTTGCCACCGGTATGCGGCAAGAGCCCTTGGGGGTTATCTTTAACGATCAAGCTGGCGTCAGCGGCGCCGTTTTGCGAGTTGATGTCACCATCTTGGGCTTTGTCGTATCCATTAGGTGCTTTGATTTCGAGATAGTGATAATCGCCGGCTTTCTTCAAGCCCCAAGTGGCGCCTTCGCGCACCGTTTCAGCATAAGAGGTGAAGCCAAATTTACCTTGGCTGTCGGAAACAAAAGTCGTGGCGTCTTTGACTGCGCTGACCCACTTGACTTGCACCGGTGCTGCGGCAAAACCCGTCACCGTGTTGTCTTTGGCGCCTTGCACTTGCGCGTATAAGCCAGCGGCGTTGGTGATTTGAAACTCGGCATTGGCCAAGGTGGCGCCGGTTTGAGCGTCTTGCTTGGTGAATTCCAAGTCATAAGTTTGACTGGCTAAGTTCTTTGGGTACACATAAACGGTTTGCGGATAGCTGCCATCGCTGAGTTTTACCGGCAGTGACAGAATGAATTCAGCCGTTTGGGCGTCATAATCCGGCGCAGTTGCAGCATCTTCAACAAACAAATATACCGCCGGCTTGGCTTGACCGTTGAAAGTGTAATGTGTCGGCAAGTCTTGATAATTGATCTGGCCGTTAGCATCAGTTAAGGCAGTTTTGACCACATCAGCTTGGTTCTTCTTGAACTTGGCAGCCGAGACACTGGATGTGAATTCGCCGCTTTCAATGCCGGTCCAATATTGATCTGTCACGTTATACGCCGTGAATTTCACCCCGGCCACGCGATCTTGCTTGGCATCTGGCGTGTTGGTCAAGTCATCGGCAGTACTTGGCGTGGTGTTGCCGATTTGACCATTGGTGTAAGCATACTTGGTCAAGATGACATTCTGCACTGCCGGCGTGTCTTGCGCCGCAACCTGTTGGCTGCTTAAAGCCATGATCGTCAGCGGTAGTGCTAAACCTACTGTGGCAAGGGTGTGTAAGGCGTGTTTGAGCATTGAGTGGGTCATAATGATCTCCTTTATGATTGCGTGTGTTTAAATTTTAGGTTGCTTGTGGCGGCGCTTAGCCAAAGCCAAACCTGCCGCCATTGCGAATAAGCCAATGGCCGCCAGACTGGTGGCAAGCACGCCTGGGCCGCCGGTATGCGGCAACAGCGGCTTGAGATGATTTTCAATGACGTAGCTGCCTGCGATATTGGCACTTTCATGCAAGCTGACTGGCAGCTGCTTGTCGTCAATGGTCACATGCATGCCATCTTTGGCGACCACCACGGTGTGGGGCTTGGGGTCAACGACATAACCGGCTGGCGCAGTGATTTCTTGCAGGGCATAAGTGTGCCCAGGCAACAAGCCGCTAAATTGCAGGTTCCAAGCGTGGTCAATGTTTGCCGCACTGGCTTTTTTCTGGTGAAAGCCATCACTGCCAGTCAGTTCAAAAGTCGCTCCTGGCAGCTGTTCGCCGGTGCCTGAAGCCACTTTATTCAAGCGGATGGTCAACGGTTGCAAGGCGTCTTTGAAGGTGGTTTCCGCCACAAGCTGCGTGCTGGAGAATGTGATTTTCTGCCAGTTGTTGGGATCTGTTGGATCAGGCAAGCGATAGCCAACCGGGGCTTTGGTTTCCACCGCCCAATAAGTCTTAGCCCAAGCTAAGCCTTCGATGACAGCTTGGCCGTTGGCAGCGGTGGTCACGGTTTTGACCGCTGGGCCGAGTTGATCGCCGGCGGCTTCATAAATCGTAAATGCCGCATCAGCCAGCGGCGCGGCGCTCAAAGTTGCGCGCTTGTGCACCACCAGCTTGGCGGTTTGCGGCTGATCAACGACTTGTGCCACGGCGGCAGTCAGCGTCACTTCTCCGCCGACAACTTGGCCGGCTTTGATGGCGACGTGATAATCGCGCTTGGCATAACCTGCTGGAGCGCTGATTTCATGCAACACATAAGTGCCATCTGCCAAGTGTTTCACTTGCAAGGTGAACTTGCCATCCGTCCCGGAAGTCACTGGCGCAATGCTGACAGAATTGCCTTTAAGATCTTGTAATTCAAACACCGCACCAGCCAGCGGATGCCCATCAGGCGCGACTTTTTGAAAAGGCAGCTGTTGCTGCGCGTCTTTGACGCGAATGTGCACCAAGTTGGACTCAGCGGTGTAAGGCGCCGTCAAGGAACGGTAGAAGAACTGCGAGCTGGCTTGATTGACCATCAAATCATTGAGCTGATCGTCAGTGGTGTTGGTGACTTGAAACTTCACGCGCACGGTAAAGTCCCGTCCGTAGTAGGCTGCTTGCTTGGACAACGCATTGATCGCCGCAGTGGCATGATCAGACAAGCGCAGCGCCAAGTGGCGAGTGGGCAGCTGCGGGGCATTTTGAAAAGCGTCATTGATCACGCTGCCGTCTAAGTTGTACAGCGTCACCGCTTGTGCTTGGGTGCCAGCAGGCAAGTCGTCATTGATCGCATAACCATCAGGCAAGATCAAGCCTTGGGTGCGCAAATCGATGGTGGGTTGATTAATGTCGTAATAATACGCTTGCCCGCTTTGCACAAAGCGATCCGCTTTAGCCGGGATCCCTGGCAGCAAGTCGCCGTGATCTGGATCATGGCCTGGCTGGGGATGTAAATAAGACCAAGCACCGCCGCCATCGTCATAGCGGTCTAAGTCGTTATCATAACGCTGCGCAAAGCCAGTCGGCGCGCCGGTGGGATGATCCCAGGTGTCGCCTGGTTGATATTGCTGCAGCGGCATGACGGTTTTGCTTGGGGCAGATTGGCCGGTGGGATAATTAGCGGAACTGGAGAACGCGTTCCACGCCCGCCCCCACACCGAGCCGAAGACGAAGCTGTTGCTTAAGCCGCTCAGCGGAAAAGTCACCGCCGCATTCGGCAGCGTGTCGCTGCCCAGCCAATCGTCAAAATGCGCATTGGACGTCCCATAATAAGTCCGAGCCGTGTAAGGCGCCCCGCTGATGCCATTGGCGCTATAACGCAAATACGTCTGCGGGGTCAAGGTCCCATTGGCCAAGCCGCTGCCGGCAAATTCCACCGAGTTCTCCGGCTGCCACTGGCTTTGACCAGGATTTAGCGAGTTGAACGTGAACACCGCGCGGCTGTTGGCGAAATTGATCGGCGTCTTAGCCGCATCCCTGCTGCGATAAAACTGCAAGGTGATGTGCATGCTTTTGACCGCGCCATACACCACCCCGGAATACAAGTTATCCGAGAAAATGATATAAGGCGTCGTGGCGCCGGCCCAGCTGGGATTGGCGCCGACTTTCTGCAAATCAGGACGCCCGTTGGTGGCGAAGTTGTAATAGCCCACTGCATCGTAATCCAGTGTGATCTGATACGGACTCAAGTGACTGCTGCGGCTGTCTTGGCCGGGCTGCTTAGGCACGCCGGTCAAGCCCACCCCATGCATCTTGGCCCCAGCCACGAAATTCATATAAGTCTTGGTCGAATCGCGCCACGCCGTCCAAGTTGCCAAGTCTGACCCAGGCTGCGTGGCGTTGCCGGCTGCGGTACCGTCTAACGTTTGATATTGGCCGCCTGCCACTTGCATGTGCACATTTGCATTGGCTTGTGGCGACAAGATCAAGGCACTGGCAGAATCGGTATTGGCGGCTGCCGCTTTGACAACCATTGGTGCAGTCATTGTCAATACCACCGCCACCACGCCAAGCACAAGCGGCCACCACACCGCCATGAACCATGGCTGTGAACCTTGCTTTGCTTTAACTTTCACAGATCTCCTCCCCTTAACAATAATATTGCGTGTGCTGAATACGCTACCAGTTGATTCGGTGCTTGCACACAGCTGCGAACCGTGTTATTGTATGCCGAATCGTATTCAATTAGTGGGCCATTATGGTGTCACGTCTATCATATGGGCCACTTCACCTGACATCAGCCTGTATTATTCCACTCACTAATCTGTTGATACGCTACACTGTAATAGCCAGCCAAACGCAACGCGGCAGCATAATTTTAAAACCCGGGGGGAGAACTCATTGGAACTCGTCTTGAAGCATTGCTCTGACCTTCGCCAACGCAAAACGCACCGCGCGATCAACGCGGCGTTCTTCGCCTTATTGGCCCATGGCGCTTTTGACGACATCACTGTTTTGCAACTGGTCAACGAAGCCGAAATTGGTCAAACCACGTTCTATCGCCATTATGCCGACAAATTCGAGTTGGCCCAAGAAGCCATCAACTTGCACCTGAATGCTTTAAGCGAGCTGTTTTTCACTCAGCTGTGCGATGCGCATGAAGACCCGCCGACGGATCTGGATCCAAGCGAGTTTGCGCAGCTGATTTCACGCATTCGCGCCTTGCATCAGATTCAAACGCCGGAAGTGAGCTTTGAGCGCGAAGCCAAAGCATGTATCAGTGAAACCATCCAAACTGTGATGCACCGCCATGACTTGCACTTCACCTACCCCCAAGCCACTACCGCACATTTGGCGGCATTGTTTTATAGTTTCTTAGGCGGCTTGCTTGAAGAAACACCGGCTGAGTCGGCTGTCGCATCCGCCACCACCCAGCTGCGCGAATTGACCCAAGTCTTGCGCGTGTTATTGACCAAAGCCCGCCACTAAGCGGTTTATCACCACACAAATACCGCCTTATCACGACGTCTGATTCATCGTGATAAGGCGGTATTTGGTTAAACATTAGTCAAACTGGCCGGACTAGTGAAGCTGCGCGCCGTGGGGCAAGTGTCGGCGCAGGCGGTGCGGCCGGCTCCAACCGCGCTGAGAAGCGCGCGTTTTCCGCCTAAGTTTTCAGCCGCGCGCTCGCTGCGCTCACTTGCGCGTCTGAAAACTTGCCGCGATCAGAAACCAAAGCCAAGCACAAACCGCTTGTCTTTGGATTCTGATCGTTTCACGGCCTGACCGACGCTTGCCCCACGGTGCTCCGCTTCACTAGTCCTACGATATTCGCTGATCCCACACCGCGTAAACCAACCCCAGTTAATTAAACAGCTCGAAACCATTGTTGCAGGAAAAGCCACCTGGCGGCCACATTGTATGGCGGTCAGATGGCAAAAAAGTGCACAACACCGCGGAAAGATAAAGTTATCGCCACCACGTTTCTCGTCATTTGGTCCTTTCCTGCCAATTCTGTTGCGTGAGAGTTACTGTACCTGTTACCAATGACGTCGAACAAGGGTTGCTGCGTGGCGTGAGGCAAGCAGCGAGCGCCTGGCTCGAAACTTAGGCGAAAACCACGTGCACTTTGCGTGGTTGCAGCCGGCCGCACTGCCTGCGCCGCCGCTTGCCCCACAGTGCGCAGCGACCCTTGTCCGGCCCCGTTCACTCATTCAAAAACCCTTGTGCATGCAGCGTTTGCAACAACTCACCGCGCTTGGCTGGCGTCGTAGTGGCGCTTTTGGTCAATAAATGCGTAAAGGTTTCACTGCGGCGATTGGTCAAACGCGTGGCGTAATACTCAGCAATCACCTGATCGTAATCAGCCAGCTGCAGCTTGCTATCATCAGGCAAGGCGTAGTGGTTTTCAAAGCTCATCAACGCTTGCGGCAGGCGCGGTTTGGCTTGGGTGGCTTGATCGGGATGGCCCACGATCAACCCGGCGATCGGAAACGTTAAGCTGGGCAGATGCAACAAGTCGATCAAACGTTGTGCATCGTTTAAGACACTGCCTAAGATCACGGTGCCCAAGCCCAGCTTTTCTGCGGCATTAACAGTGTTTTGCACTGCCAACAAGGTATCTGAGGCGCCTTGCAAGAACTTGTCTGCCGAGCCTAACACCGCCAGATCCGGCGTCTGCGCAAAAGTTGCCACGCGGTGTTGATCGATCACGAAGATGAACAACTGACCATTGCCGGCGACATAGCTTTGCTTGGAGATCTGCGCAATTTGTTGGCGCAAGCTGCCATCGGTGATCGTGATCACACTAAACGCCTGCAAATAATGCGACGTAGCAGTGTGTTGGGCGACGCTAAGCAGCTGTTGGATCAAGTCTGCCCCCAGCGGCTCCGGGGTAAAATGCCGCACTGTTTTGTGTGTTAATTGCTGCTGTAATGCTTTATTTTCCATGGTTCGTACTCCCTTTTTGACTGCTTGCGCCAGCTGTGCCAAGTGCTAGCCAGCAGCGCTAACCACGCCACGCCGGCTGCGATCAAGGTGGTTTTCTGCAAGGCGGTTTTGGTGTAGCGGATCGTCACTTGCGCCGGCAGCTTCTGCTTGATTTGAATGCCGATCAAGCCGTTGACATTCAGCGGCTTGATCGGCTTGTTGTTCACAAACACGGTGTAGCCGGGATATGCGATTTTCGCCAGCACGATCAACCCGGCGCCGGCTTTGGTTTGGCTGACCACGTAATGTTCTAAGCCGCTGTGCTCGCGGCGAAGATAAGTCGCATGGCCTACAACGTGATGATTGCGGCTGGCATTGTGCAGCGTTTGGGCCAGCGAATCGCTGGCGATTGTGCCCGGCAAGGTTGCCGGCAGGAATTCATACCCGCCGCCGATGGCTGAATTGGCCACGTCAGCGTTTTTGTCGGTGATCACCAAACCGTTATCCACCGCCTGAAATGCCGCCACTGCTGCAAAGTTAAATGACACCGCCAATCCCAAGGCGATGGCGATCAGCCAATAGCGCCAGCGCATCAGCGTCGCCGCAGCCAAGATCGCACAACCTAGCGCCACAAAACTCAACAAACGCCATTCAAATTGGATCATGGCCGCAGGCGAATCCTTCACGATCGACCACAACACCAAATTCGACGACAGAACAAACAACGTCGCTGTCGCCGTTGCCGCCAAGCGATAACTTCTGCTTAACGCAGGCAGATGCCACAACGCAAAGCCCAGGCCAAACAACGCCAAAGGCCCGATATTTGGCGCCAAGTTGCCCCATACCCCAGAAGTATTGCTTAAAGAGTTCGTGAGCAAATCGGCGAACGAATAATCCAGCCCTTGCGCCCACATTTGATGCGCTTTGGTCAATGTCAAGGGCTGGTTGAAGGTTTGCTCAAGCATCGGCAAGGTAGAAAAGCTGGTCAACACGCCCCACGCCAAAGCCGCCAAACATTGTTGGCGAAACGCTGAACCTGCCAGCTCGCGGCGCAGCCACAACACCACATCCAAGCCGATCAAGATCACTGTGGCCAGCACCGCCGATAACGGATGCACCAGCCACAACAAGCTCATCCCCACACTAAGCGTCCGCCAGCCGCGGCTTTGCACCGTTTTGACAAAACCTAATGCCACAATTGGCAACACCACATACGCCAGTGCTTCACCTAGCGCCCCGCGCAAGAATACATCGATCAAGCGATAAGTATTTGCCGTGTATAATGCCGCCGCCACCAAAGCCGCGCGATCATCAAATACCCGCCTGCCGCAGCCATAAGCCACCAGCGCCGTGGCGATAGAAATCGTGGCCAGATACAGTTGATACGGCAACACGAAGCCGCCGAGGAGCATTTTGAAGGCGACAAAAGGCAGCAAGGCCAAGGAATTATAGAAAGTGTCTGCCGCGTAGCCAAAGTGATTGGCCATGCCGGAAAACACATACGGCACCAAATCGTGCTGCTGCACCACAGTGGTGTAATAATGCAATAAGCGCGCCTTGTGGAAGAGCAAGTCATCTTGGTTATAAATATGCGGCAAATAAATAAACGGGACGCACACCACAAGTGCGATCCCGATCAAAGCGAAGATATGCCAATAGTTGATCCGCTTGCTTGAAAGTTGCACAACGTCACCTCACTGCGATCGAATATGCCCATTATATCGCATCTTGGCGGCTTTGTTCCACGGCTCGGCAGGCTTGCTCTTGCAACAAGCGCCGCATCACCCGCTGCCAAATGCGCCGGCTGGGATAAAAGCGCAACAGCTCAGGGCGGCTGGCGGCCCATTGCAACACCGTGTAAGCTTGCGCAAAACTTTTCAGATCTGCCGCACCATAGTCGAGTTGATCAGCCAGCCGCCATAACTTGGTCATGCGCAACCGTACTTGAGCCTGCCATATTCTGTGATAAACCAGCCACCCGCCTAACACCAAACCCAACGCCACCGCAGCGGCAATGCTATGGCCCACCGCCAGCAGCGCGCTCACCAAGGCCAACCCAAGCCCCAAGCCAACAAAACTCAGCAGCCACATCACGCGCCAAGTCATGTTATGGCTCCTGCGGCGGGTTCTTTGATGGCAAGACTTCAATCACCACCATGATCACAGAAACCGGGATGCTGACCCAATACGTGAGATTGACATTATCATGCAAATGCGTCAAGGCCCAAACCAGATTGATCAACCACAACAACACATATACACTCCAATGCACCCCAGCATCGCGAAAGCGCCGCACCACCAGTGCCAAAGACGGCAACAACACACCAACGCCGATCACGCCCCAGACAATGACCAGCCACAAGACGCCGCCAAAGCTCAACAACATCTGCCAGCCAGACACGCCGCTGGTGAATTGGTCGAGCTTGTCCAACAGCTGCGTGATGACGAAAATCGAGGAACCGATCGTTGCGATCATGCTAAAAATCGAGGCAAACAACGTGAACCACCAATATTCACTGCGCGTGGAGCGGCCAGAGAAATTGGCATAGTTGGCAAAGAACGCTTTGACACTGGTAAAACCGCTGGCGCCGTAATATTGATTGTGCGTCGCGGCGGCCACCTTTTGACTGACTTTGTTCATTTTTAAACCTCCGGCTTATATAAAGCGCTTTCATTTACACCTTGAAATATACGCCATGCCTAGCGGGGATACAACGAACAGTTTCGTCACATCGCTGACACAGCGTAAGCGCTTATTTGGCGTGAGTGATTTGCGGTGCCGTTTCTGGTGCAAAAGCCAAGCAAAACAACCCGGCAATCAGCAACAACCCGCCGCAAATCAACATTGCTAACGCCACCCCGTAACTGGTGGTCAACACCGGCAACAAGAACGTCCCAGCAGCAGCGCCAAAGCGGCTTAACGTCACCACCATGCCCACACCGGTGCCGCGGACTTTGGAATCAAACAATTCCGAAGTATAAGGATAATCGATCACCAGCCCAGCAGACAACACCACTGCAAACAATGCAAAAATGCTCAGTTCAACTTGATTGGGCATGTTGTGCCATAGTGCCAACACCAATAACCCCACTGCCGCCAACAAGAAGTCGCCAATCAGAAATTGCCGGCGGGTCATGTGATTAAACAACACCGTGCCGACTAACACCCCTACCAGCATTGCGCCGGAATATAAATTACTGGCAAACGCCGCATCCTTGATGCCCATTTTGGCCACCAGCAGCGGCAAGAAAATACTAATGCCAAAGAAGGTGAAAGCTTGCGCCGCGTAGAAAACGCCGCCGACTGCGGTGTTGCGCAAATATGGCTGGTGAAACACCACCGTCCAAGCGATCGTCTCACCAGCGTCTGGCTTGGCAACTTGTTGCTGCTTAGACAAACCCCACTTGATGCCGAGGTGCTTTTGCACCAAGCGCTTGGCCGCATGGGGATGGCCTTGATTCACCAGCCAGCTTGGTGATTTCGGCAAGTGCGCCAAGGAGCGAAAAACGGCGGTGATCAAGGCTGGCACCAACGGCGAAACCATCATCCACCGCCAAGCCATGGCCCCGGCAGAAATGAAGCTGCCGGCAAAAGTCGCCGCGATAAAACCCAAGGTCCAATAAATCACCAAGTGGCTTTGCAATCGGCCGCTGGCTTTATAAGGCAGCCATTCGATCAACAACGTGTTGCCGGCGGTGTAATCCACCGCGATCATTAACCCGACTAAGACGCGCATCACAAAAGTCCATGCCAAATTCACGGTCAACAACTGGCCCAGCGATACCAGCGCCAGAATGTACATGTTCGCCAGCAACAAGCGCCGGCGCCCAACGTTGTCAGACAGCTTACCCACCAGCAAACTGCCGGCCAGCCCAATCAAGGTGCCAGCGCCGATCAAGCCGACCCAAACACTGGAAATAGGCAGATAATGTTGCGCTTCGGCAATCGCCGTGCCGCTGACTTGAATGGCATAACCGCTGGTGAACTGGCCGAAAATAATGGCCAGATAAATCCGCAGATGCACCCAAGACAGCGGCGCGCGCTTGTAGAATTTAGTTGGTGTTGACGATTCCGGTGCAGTAGTTTGGTGATGATTAATTAGCTCAGGACTCCCTTCGATACCGATAAACAAAAAACAATGTATATTATGTTAACATAATTAAGCATTCTTGTCCAATTTCGGCACTTTCAGCCAGTCTGTTCGTCAATTATTCGGAATTCGTAATACATCATTTTACGCCGGTTTATTGGACAGCCACAACCCCACCAAAGTCATTGCCGCACCGATGATGATCGGCACCGTCAGCGGCTCATGCAACAGCCACACGGCAAAAGCCACGGTGATCACCGGCACCAAATAAATGTAGATGCTGCTTTTCACCGTACCTAAGCGCTTCACGGCGAAATTCCAGCTGACAAAACACAACGCGCATGCCCCGATCCCCAGAAACAAGAAATTCGCCAGATTATGAGGTTCTCCGATTGCCGCAATTGCCAATGGGCTGTGCGTCCATAACGCCAGCGGGATCATCAACAACAGGCCATAGAAGAAGACATGGCGGGTGCTGCGGATCAAGTCCAGCTGCAGCGCCCCGATTTTGGTGGTCAAAATCGAATACACCGCCCAAGCCAACGCTGCCAAAGCCGCCAAGCCGTCACCTAGCCAATGCCCAGTTTGTTGACTGGCGCCGCTGCGGTAGCTGATCAAGCAAACCCCAACGATTGCCACCACAAACCCGATATAAAACCAGCGGCTGGGCCTTGGCGTATGCAGCCACCACTGCGCCAACAGCGCCGTGAGAAACGGCGAAATCGTCACAATGATGCCGACATTGCTGGCGGTGGTGTAAGTCAATGCGACATTCTCCAACAAGTAATATAGCGTGATGCCCGATGCCCCAGCCGCCACAAATAACCATTCTTGGCGGCGCTGTGCCAAGTGCAGCCAGCCGGGATGCATCAGCCACAATGCCAAATACCCGATCACAAAGCGCGTCAACAGAATCGTCACCGGACTAAACTCCCGCAACAACACTTTAGTGGCAATAAATGTCGTGCCCCAAATCAAAATGGTGATAAATGCAGCGATGTGCCCGGCCAGTGGTCGCTGATTGTCCATACGTCTCCCCCATATGATGCTTTCGAAGGTTAAGTATACGTTTCTTCGGCGACCTGCGCAAAACAACGCGGTGGATATAAGTCATCCCCCGTCTTATATCCACCGCTGAGTACGCGCCACTGCGCTTTGGTTTATTCGTCGAGCTTCGTGGCGCAACGCGGCGTGATATAAGCCGTGACGCCAATTGGGCAAAGAACGCCCAACTGTCATCCCGTCTTATCTCCACCGCTAAGTACGCGCCACTGCGCTTTGGTTTATTCGTCGAGCTTCGTGGCGCAATGCGGCGTGATATAAGC
Source organism: Lacticaseibacillus jixiensis (assembly GCF_042847315.1). Lineage (NCBI taxonomy): Bacteria > Bacillati > Bacillota > Bacilli > Lactobacillales > Lactobacillaceae > Lacticaseibacillus > Lacticaseibacillus jixiensis. Next base: position 30,315 of record NZ_BAAFPR010000010.1, on the reverse strand, counting down.
CGTGACGCCAATTGGGCAAAGAACGCCCAACTGTCATCCCGTCTTATCTCCACCGCTAAGTACGCGCCGCTGCGCTTTGGTTTATTCGTCGAGCTTCGTGGCGCAATGCGGCGTGATATAAGCCGTGACGCCAATTGGGCAAAGAACGCCCAACTGTCATCCCGTCTTATCTCCACCGCTAAGTACGCGCCACTGCGCTTTGGGCACAAAAAGACCACCAGCTACACCGACTGGTGGTCTTCACAAGGGTTCTGACTGTTGCTCGATCAAGCATCGCCTCCTTATCCGCGATGCACCCGCACCGTGCGGTCAAGCGTTGCGCCAAACACGAAGAAGCGCTGATACAAGAATTCGGTGATCCCATTAGCAGCCAAGTTGACCAGCGTCGCCACATAATCATTAACGCCGCTGGCAGTCGCCCAATCGCCAAACCATGCAGAAAGCGGCGTGAACACAGCGTAATATGCCGCAACTTTGAGCATCGCTTTGGGAATATTGCCATCGGAATGGAAAGTAAAATGCCGATTTAACGTGAAATTCCACACCACCGACAGCACCAAGGCGATCAAATACCGCGGCGCATAGGCCATCGTGGTGGCTTGGGTGAGGATCGTGAAGCTGCCCATTTCCACCACTGCTGCTGAGCTGGCACAACAGAAATATTTTAACGTTCGTTTGAATTCTTGCATAGGCTGCCTCCGATCAGTGCACCGCCGTGGCCTGCTTCACCAAACTTTGCGCATCCGTCAACGCCGCGTCTAAGCGGTCCAACACGTCTAAGGCGGTTTCTTGGCTCATCAACAAGTTCGGCTTAAACTGCAGCACCGACTGGTCAAAATCGGCCATCATGCACCACACACCATGCTGCAGCATTGCTTGCATCAAGGCTTGTCCACCAAGGGGATGGGCAGTTTTAAGCCCCATGATCACCCCACACTGGCGCACTTCAACTAAGAAATCAGCGTGGTGTTCTTGCACTTTAGCCAAGCCATTGGCAAAAGTCCGCGTCAACATGTCGCGATTGTTTAACGTCGCCGGCCGCGCCAAGATATCCAACACCTTGCTGGCCACGATACAGCCCAACTCAGTGCCGTTAAACGAGCTTGTGTAAGCAAACCCGTCTTGCTGCATCCAAGAAGCAGCGCGGTCGTTCATGATCACTGCCGACATCGGATAATAACCGCCGGACAACCCTTTGCCGCACACGATCATGTCCGGTTCAGCGCCGAACTTGCAACAAGCCCACATCTCACCAGAGCGCTGCATCCCCGTTTGCACTTCATCGGCGATATACAACGCACCATACGCATGCGCCAGTGCTTGCACTTGGCGATGGTAATCTTTGATCGGCATGGGAAAACCTGCCGTGGCCGGGATCGATTCGATCAACACCGCCGCCACATCACCATCAGCCAAAGCCGCTTCTAAAGCTGCCAAATCGTTATACGGCACATGCGTGTTCCAAGCCGAGTCCGGCGGCATGTTAAAGAAGTTGGCGATGCTGGGGTTGCCAGCGGCCATCGCCAAGCCGGTGGAGCCGTGAAACGCAATGTTTAAGCTGATGATGCGGCGCTTTTTGGTGGCAAAACGCGCGAACTTGATTGCCGCGTCGATTGCTTCGCCGCCGCCATTCAAGGTGAACACATAATGCATGCTGGCAGGTGACGCCGCAAGTAATTTCTCGTTAAGTGCGTTCTTATACTGTGAAGGAAAATAGTGGTTGCCGGCATCGACCACATCGGCACCGTGCTGCAAGGCTTCGCGCACTTCCGGGTTCATATGGCCCAAGTTGAACACCCCGCCGTTAGAATGCATGTTGATAAAGCGATGGCCGTCTAAGTCTTCAAAATACGACCCGCCGCGTTTGCCCATCACCAATTCTCCGCCGAGTTGGCGAATCGTCGCCACGCGGCCTGGGTTCCAAAGTTTGTCTGCTTCATCATAAATCTCATGTGCTGTTATCATCGTGTTTGTACCCCCTGATGGATCATCGTTGTCGCCGGCATCGGCTGTTCACGGCAATACCGCTTGGCCAAACCAGCTGTTCCTTGCGCATAAAAGGCTAAAACTTCTGGCGTCAATTCTTGCGACTCGCCAGAGCCTGGCATCACATGGCCCATGCGAGAAAGCAAGCTTTGCAGCATGCCAATGCGCCGCAGCATGATAAACGTCCACACCATTTGCTTGTCTTGTTCATCTAACGCCCGCACGCTTTGATAGCCTGCCAGCAATTCATGCACCACTTCTGCCAAGTCGCCGCGATGTTCCATTAACGCCACAGTGCTGGCAATGTCGTACATGTAATAACCCAACCCGCTATCGTCAAAATCCAACACCGTCAGCTGGTCGCCATCGACTAGCAAGTTGGCGGCGCGTAAATCAGAATGGATCACGCCATAATGCTTGGCACTTTGGCCATAAGCGATCACATGCGCTTGGATCAACGCCACCGCGTCATCGATTTGCTGCAAAGCCCGCGCTGACAGCCATTGCGGCGCATGATAATCAGTGCCATAGAAGTTGTTATGAGCGCCGATAGTCCCAGCTAAATCCCATTGCATGCGCTCATAATATGTTGGCCGCTGCCAATGCTGCGCCGCTTTGTGCATTGTCGCCATGGTTTGGCCGATCACGCGATACAACTTGCGGTCGGCTTGGGTCATTTTGCTTGGCTGAAAGCGGCTGACCACCAGCTGGGCCTGAGCTGCAACGCGAAACAGCGGCAAGGTCACGGCTTTAGGCAAGAAGCGCATCGCTTTAATCACACTGCCGACTGAGGCGTTGCCATCTGCGGAATCCACCGGCGCGCGGCCTGGCACATATTCGAAACACACCACAAACCGCCGTTCAGCCATCTCGGGTGTATCAAACGCTTGGATCGGGCTGCCATCAGGGGCTGGGATCGGCGTTTCGACATGAATATCAGTATGTTGCCGCAGATACGCCAACCAAGCCAATTCCGAGCGAATCGAAGCGCGGGTGGTGTAATCCAAGCGATGCACTCGCATGATCATCGGCTTGAAACCTTTGGCCGTGATGAGGAAGGTGCCATTCTCCGTGTAATTCAACAACTTAATTCGGCTATTGGCCGGATATCCCCAGCGCGCCACCGCCCGCTTGGCAATGGCGGTGAGATGTTGGCGCTGGGCGTCAAAAGACAAAGTTGCAAAAACTGATTTGGCCATGATAAGAACTCCTTCCACAGGGCAATGTTATGATAAGTAACATTGATGGCTTACTTGCCTTGTTTATGGTGCTTATCATAGTCCGATCAGCATGATAATAAAGGAATATTGACAGATAATATAACAATTGAGCAAAAAAATACCCTAAATCAATGATTTAGGGTTGCCGATTTATACGATATTGTAAGAATTACTAACATAAAGTCTTTCACTACGCCTACAGATGACTCCCCACCGCTGCTTCATTAACTAGCCCAAAAACATCGACTGATTGGCGTTCGGTTGGTCGTCCAATTCACGATCCTGATTCAGATTACGGAGGCCAGGCGTTGCGTAGGCGCGCGGGACAAGCGGCGGTCAGGCCGTGAAACGATTAGCGTAGTGAGACAAGCGGTTTGTGCTTGGCTCGCTACGCTAATCGCGGCAAGTTTCGAGACGGGCAAGTGAGCGCAGCGAGCGCCTGGCTCGAAACTTAGGCGGAAAACGCGCGACGACGCGCAGCAAAGCGGAGCTAGTTGCGCGGTTGCAGCCGGCCGCACCGCCTGCGCCGCCGCTTGTCCCGCGCGCCGAAGCAGCGCCTGGCCGGGCCTGCCCAAGTCTGGACATCCTACGCTGTGGTCTTCGTCGAGCTGCGTGGCGCAACGCGGCGTGATATAAGTCGTGACGCCGCCAAGGCAAAGAGCGCCTTTGCGTCATCCCGTCTTATATCCACCGCTAAAAGCGCGCCACTCCGCTCTGGGGTACAAAAAAACCACCAGTCATTACAACTGATGGTTTACTGCGATGCGGGCAAGAAGACTCGAACTTCCACGGCCTAAACGGCCACAAGATCCTTAATCTTGCGCGTCTACCAATTCCGCCATGCCCGCATATCTCAATCAAGCACAAGAAATAATATACCAGCTACAGCGGCCAAACGCAACCGTTTTTTGCACAAAACGCCAATTTAACGCGCTTTTTCTCATATTTGCGGCGTGTTACAATGAGCCTATTCAGAAAGGACGTGCCTTATGCAAATTCGGAAAGCTACCATGGCAGACACTGCCACATTAGCCAAGCTCAAACACCAATTAAACCAAGAAATGAGCGCCTTAGTACCAAAGGTCATCGCCGGCAACCAGCCGTTGGATCCGGCGTATTTTGCCAAATATATCGTCGATGACAACGGTTTGGTGTTAATCGCGGATAACGGGGCAGGATTGGTGGGCTTTGCCTTGGCAGTCGTTGCCACCACTCAAGCTGACCCAAGCATTGTGCCGCACCGCTTCGTGTACATCAGCGACTTATTCATCGTGCCGCAAGCGCGGCGCCAAGGCCACGCCACGGCGCTGATGACTGCAGTCAACAACTGGGCCAAGCAACAAGCCGCCGTTGACTTCGTGGAACTCAATGTCTTAGGCGCAGACCAGGCCGCACGCGCCTTCTACCAGCAGCTGGGCTTTGCGCCGCAATCGTTGACTTTAACGCGGCCGCTTGGCGACTAGGCGCAACTTGCCGCGACATTTACCGCAAGCAAAGCGGCGGGTGTTAATGCGGCGCTGGCGGCGGTATTCTTGGCCGCATTGGGTGCAGACATAGACGTAATTGGCCGCTTGCGGCAGCGCCGGGGCGAAGCGCAAGCCGCCAACTGCTTGCAGCAAGTGCTTGAAGTCGGCATCTTTGTGCTGATAGCCACGATGCGCGCGATACAAGTGATAGTGACACAATTCATGGCGGATCACGCCGAGCTGCTGCTCTGGGGTGATTGCCGCAAACAATTTGGGGTTGAAGTCCAAGTTCTCATCTTGCAAGTGGAAGCGCCCGCCAGTGGTGCGCAGCCGGGCATTAAAGTGCGCAACGTGTTCAAAAGGCCGCTTGAAGTCGGCCAGCGAAACTTGTTGCACTAATGTTTGTAGTTCTTGATCAGTCATTGCTACTCCTATAAATCAGGCGCACTCAGCAAGTTTGCTAAGTGCGCCTTTTGTCTAACCAAAATATTGCAGCAGATCTTGTGCCGAAAGCTGGGCTTTGGCCGTCGCGTCATAATCCGCCACGATTTCCCCAGCGGACAAGATGATCAAGCGGTTGCCATATTGCAAGGCGTCTTCCAGGTGATGGGTGATCATCATACACGTCAATTGCTCTTCGGTGACCAGCTTGTCTGTCACAGCCATGATGGCTTCGCTGGTTTTAGGGTCAAGCGCGGCGGTGTGCTCATCCAGCAGCAACAGTTCCGGCCGCTTCAACGTTGCCATTAACAAGCTTAACGCTTGGCGCTGGCCGCCGGAAAGCTGTTCCGTCGGCTTATCTAGCGCCAGTTCCAAGCCGTTGCCAGTGCGGGCGGCCAAGGCTTTGAAATGCGGCAGCTGTTGGCGCAGCTTGCGCGAGGCCAAAGTCAAGCGCTGCCCGCGCCGCGACGCCAAAGCCAGGTTTTCTGCCACCGACATGCGCGGGGCGGTGCCCATTTTCGGATCTTGGAAAACGCGCGCAATCAAATGGGCGCGCTTTTCCGGCTTGGCATGGGTGATGTCATGCCCCGCCAAGGTAATGGTGCCGCCAGCCAACGGAATGTCGCCGGTAATGGCGTTAAACAAGGTGGACTTGCCTGCGCCGTTGGTCCCTAACACGCACACATAATCGCCAGCGTTAAGCGTCAAGTCGATGTTTTTGAGCAAAGGCTTGGCGACGTTATCCACAGCGACGTTCACCGCGACTTGGTGCAGGCGTAATTGTTCAGGCATCGCTTTGCACCCCTTTCTTCAATGTGGCGCGAATGCGCAAGCGGTGATCGATTTGCGGGATCATGATCGCCAAAGCCAGCACGATTGAAGAAATCACCTTCAAGTCATTGGCGTTAAAGCCGAGTTTTAATACGATCAACAACACGAAGCGATACACGATGCTGCCTAACACCACCGCCACCAAGCGCTGGCTAAGTGTTAATTCGCCAAAGATCACTTCGCCGATAATAATCGCCGCCAGGCCAATAACGATCACGCCGATGCCCATGTTGACGTCGGCATAGCCGTTATTCTGCGCTAACAAGCCGCCAGCCAAGCCGATCAAGCCGTTGCCGACCACCAGCCCTAAGACCATTTGATGATCTGGGTCGATGCCTAAGCTGCGCGCCATGGCTGGGTTGTCGCCAGCTGCGATGAAACCTTGGCCGATTTCGGTATTTAAAAACACCACCAACAAGCTGACCACCACAATGGCAACAATGCCGCCAACCACCACCGAGTCAAAATACGGCGGCAGGCTTTGCAGCCATTTGGCGCCAAACAAGTTCGGCTGATGCAGCAGCGACAAGTTCGCCCGCCCCATCACCCGTAAATTGATGGAAAACAAGCCGGTCATCACTAAGATCCCGGCTAACAACACCGGAATATGGCCTTTAGTCGTCAACAAGCCGGTGATCAGCCCTGACAACATCCCAGCCACCATCGCCAGCAGCGTCGCCAACAGCGGATGAATGCCATGGGTGATCGCCGCCACCGCGACGGCAGCGCCGAAAGGAAAGGTGCCTTCAACGGTCATATCAGGGAAATCCAAGATCCGAAACGTGAGAAACAACCCGATGCCGACCAAGCCGTATAACAGCCCTTGGCCAATCGCCGAAACCCCTAAACTCATTGGATAACCTCCCCTGACTGCTTGGCTTTGTCGATCACACTTTGCGGGATCGTGATCCCTAAGCGTTTGGCTTGTTTGAGATTCACGATCAACTGTCCCGTTTTTTCAAAATGGATCGGCGTCGTGGCCGGCTTGCTGCGGCCGCTTAAGACGTCTGCCACCATTTTGCCGGTTTCCACGCCTAAATGATATTGATTGATGCCAATCGTCGCCAAACCGCCGTCTTTGACCATAGTGTCCACCGTGGGAAACACTGGGACTTGCTTGGTGTTAGCCACTTGCACAAGCGTTTGCATGGCACTGGCAATGGTGTTATCCGTTGGCACAAATACCGCATCCACTTGGGTGACCATTTCACCGGCGACTTGATTCAAATCGTTGGTGGAACTCACGGTGAAATTCTTCACGGTGAAGCCTTGTTTAGGCGCCAAGGCGGTGACCATTTTGGCTTGAGTTTGCGCCGAGTCATCGCTGGACGTGGAAATCACCCCAAGGGTCTTGGCGTCTGGCATCAGCTGGCGGATCAACTTCAACTGCGCTTCAAGCGGGGCTTGGTCTGACACGCCGGTGATGTTGCCGCCAGGCTGGGTGTTGGACTTAACCAGCTTGGCGCCTTTAGGATCAGTGATCGCGCCGAGAATGATCGGGGTCTTGCTGGTGACGTCGGCCAAAGCTTGCGCTGCTGGTGTGGCAATGCCGACCATCACCGCCGCATCTTCTGCAGCGAAACGCTCTGACATGGTCTTCAAGTTGCTTTGGTCGCCTTCCGCGTTCTGGAAGTCGACTTTGACATTCTTGCCCACGGTGTAGCCGCCTTGCTTCATGCCGGCAATGACGCCTTTGTGGATCGCATCAAGCGCCGGATGCGTTGTCAACTGCAAGATCCCCACCGTGGGCATGGCTTGGTGCTTGGTTGGCGCAGTTTGAGTTGTGGTGAACGCAACGCCTAGAAAAATCAGCAGCGCCGCGATCAAGGCCAACATTCGTTTCATGCAAAACCTCCGCTTAGCCCATCATTGAAGAAAGCTTCTGGATGTACTTCATCAAGCGCTCAGAAGCGGCATCTTGATCAGCTTCAGCCTTCAAAAACGCCGCTTGATCGAAGCTGGCCGGGTCGTCATGCAAGGAATCGACCATGTTTTGGCAGCCTTGTGTGAAATCACGAAAGGCATTGGTCAACAACTTGTGGTTGCCCATCAAGCGGGCCGGCACCTTAGCGTCTTCAAGCTTTTGCAGCATGCCTTGGTAATGATCCGTCCCATCGGCAAAAGAAGCCTTGGTCTTGGCATATTCATCAGCGTCAAAATCAGCCACGCTGCCGGCTTCCAGCGCGTCTTTCAACGCAGTGAACTTCGGGCTCATTTGGTCTTGTTCGGCCTCGGTATCGCTGACGATCAAGTTGATCAATTGCGCATAGTATAAGAACTTCGCTTGGGTCTTATTCATCTTAGCCATAAGTATTCCTCCTGTAATCGCGGCTGATGCCGCACTGGGTATATTTTACCAGATAATCGGCGCGTGTGCCGCGCAGGTTTAGCAAGCGCCACCACGAAAAAAAGGTTCGGCCAAGTTGGTCGAACCTTAATGCGGGCACAACAAACACACGATCAGCGTATTCGCTATCGTGTATTTGTCGCAACAGGCTATCTTTATCCCTGCCTGTTGGGCTTCGTCGAGCTGCGCAAAGCAACGCGATTGCGTATAAGCCATCCCGAGTCCATGGCCAAGACCGCCATTGGCTCAGGCTGTCTTATACACATCGCTAAATACGCTTTGCTCCGCTCTGGTATTCAGTTAAGTACCCAGCGCCGTATGCCTACGTGCGCTGAGGTGGTCATGGTGCAATCTGATAACGTCCTGGCATTGCCTAGGGCTTCGGACACTAGGCTTCATGGCGCTCTGGCGCTTTGAACGCACGAGCCGCGGTGCATGCCGTTACACATAACATCCTCAGATCAGCTCGTGTAGGGATGCCGGGTACAGACCAACTTGTACTTTGCCAGTCTCAACACCCCACTGCAGGTTGCAATGGTAATATAGCACCATCTTCGATTTATAGCAAGCGTTTTACAAACTTTTTACAATTCAATTCAGTATACCGGAATTGTTGCAGTTTCGCGAAAAAAGCACCTCCCTCACGTGCTCGTTCACGCAAGAGAAGTGCTTTGCTCTGATTCAATCGACGCCTGCGATTTTGACATCGTACCGCATGCGCGAGTGGTTTAGTAACCTGATGCGAATTTCGCAGGATCGGTGAAGCGTAGGTGCGTAGGGCCAGCAAGATGGTCAGGCCGTGAAACGTGTGATGTCAAGCGAGACTCGCGGACTTTGCGAGGCTTGCTCGACATCACACGCGGCAACTTTTGAGATTTGCGAGGCGAGCCGCAGGCGAGTGCAAAGCTCAAAAGTTAGGCGTAAAACACGCGTACTTTGCGTGGTTGAAGCCGGCCGCACAGCCTGCGCCATCTTGCTGGCCCCACGCGCCGGAGCTTCACCGATCCGGGCCTTGCCAGTCCATGCTTCAAACGCTGTGGTCTTCGTCGAGCTGCGTGGCGCAACGCGGGGGCGGCTAGCTACGCCATTGCACTTGAGGCAAAGACCGCCTTATGCGCAATGGCTAGGCTACCCGACCCGCTAAAAGCGCGCCACTCCGCTCTGGTTTTTTCGTCGAGCTGCGCAGCCCAGCGCGATTGCGTATAAGCTGTCCCGAGCTTATGGCAAAGCCCGCCATTAGCTCAGGCCATCTTATACACATCGCTAAGTGCGGGCTGCTCCGCTCTGGTTACTTTTTCATTTTGCGTTGCACGAACTTCACGATTTCAACGATCACCACGATACCAAACCCGGCCCCTAAGACCACAGCCCATTGATGCCAATCAAGACTCGTCACATGGAACAAGCCATTGAAACCAGGGACTAAGATCGTTACTGCCAACAAGGCAAATGAAGCGAGGATCGCCAAGTTGAAGGCGCGGTTGCGGAACAAGCCAACCGTAAACAGGCTTTGGTGAATGGACTTCACGTTGAAGGCATGGAACAACTGGATCAAACCAAGCGTCGCATAAGCCATCGTTAACGCATCAGCATGCATCGCGGCACTAGCAGTATGCACCGGCCAAGTGATCCCGATGTAGTACACCCCAAGCGTCAACAAGCCTTCCAGCAAGCCTTGCCAAATCACCGCTTGGCCCACACCGCCAGAGAAGAAGTTGGACTTGCGCCCGCGCGGCTTTTGCTTCATGATGCCAGGTTCCGTTGGTTCCACCCCTAAGGCAATCGCCGGGAACGTGTCAGTCACCAAGTTGATCCACAAGATATGCACAGGAGCGAGAATGTCCCAGCCTAACATCGTCATCATGAACAAGGTCAAGACTTCACCTAAGTTGGCCGACAACAGGTATTGGATACTCTTTTGAATGTTGGAGAAAACTTTGCGACCTTCTTCCACCGCCGTGACGATCGTGGAGAAGTTATCGTCAGCTAACACCATGTCAGAAGCGCCTTTAGACACTTCCGTCCCGGTGATGCCCATGCCGATGCCGATATCAGCCGCTTTCAAAGCCGGGGCATCATTGACGCCGTCGCCAGTCATGGCCACGACTTTGCCCTTCTTCTGCCAAGCGTTGACAATACGCACCTTGTGTTCTGGTGCCACGCGGGCGTAGACGGAATACTTGTCGACATTCTTGGCGAATTCTTCATCCGTTTGTTCATCCAGTTGCGCCCCAGTGATCACCGCGGCATCGTCGCCTGGTTCAATGATCCCTAAGCGCCCGGCGATGGCTTCGGCGGTATCTTGATGGTCACCGGTGATCATCATCGGACGAATCCCAGCGGCTTTGGCTTGCGCCACAGCGTCTGCGGCTTCTGGCCGTTCCGGATCGATCATCCCCACTAACCCTGCAAAGATCATGTCATGTTCCACCGTATCGGTGTTGACCACAGCTGGTACGGCATCGATGATCTGATACGCCATCCCCAGCACCCGCAGCGCCTGTTTGGCCAGCGCCTGGTTAGTCGCCAAGATCTGATTTCTGCCAGCGTCGTCTAAGGTGTTCACCGTTTGGCCAAAGGCGATTTGGCTCACACGCTTAAGCAATTGATCCGGTGCGCCTTTGGTGGCCACCAAGAAGCGGCCATCAGGCATTTGGTGAATGGTGGTCATGAGCTTTCTTTCCGAGTCAAAAGGCACTTCTGCCACCCGCGGCATGGCTGCCAGTTCGGCGTCAACGTCAAAGCCTTGGCGCTTGCCATAAGCCACCAGCGCCGTTTCAGTTGGGTCCCCTAACATGGTGCCGTCTTGTTGGACCTTGGTATCATTGGCAAAGTTCATGATCGTCATCAACAAGTTGCCGCCGGCGATGCCGTCTGCGGCATCATGCAAGGCACCATCATAGTAGACTTTTTCAACGGTCATTTTGTTTTGGGTCAGCGTCCCGGTTTTATCTGAGGCAATGATTTCTGTGGAGCCTAACGTTTCAACGGCTGGCAGCTTGCGCACCAAGGCGTTCTTCTTGGCCATTTTCTGCGTACCTAAGGCCAAGATGATCGTGACAATGGCTGGCAAGCCTTCTGGAATCGCCGCCACCGCCAAAGAAATCGCCGTTAAGAACATTTCTGGCAAAGACATCGCATCACGCCACATCCCCACGCCAAACACGATGGCGGCAATAATCAAGATCATGATCGTCAGCGTGCGGCCTAAGGCACTTAAGTTGGCTTGCAGCGGCGTGGTCGTTTCTTCGGCGTTGTTGATCATGCCGGCGATGCGGCCGACTTCGGTGTTCATCCCAGTAGCCACCACCACGCCGACACCGCGGCCGTAAGTGATGTTGCTGTTCATAAAGCCCATGTTGGTGCGATCGCCGATGCCGACTTTATCGCCAGACAGCGCTTCAACAGACTTCTCCACCGGCACCGATTCACCAGTTAAAGCAGATTCTTCGATTTTAAGGTTCGCTGATTCAACAAAGCGCATATCAGCTGGAACCACGTCGCCGGCTTCCACCAAGACCACGTCGCCGACCACCAGCTGAGAGCTGGGGATCGTGACCACGTTATTGCCGCGGCGCACATGCGCGTCTGGCGTGGCCATTTTGGCTAAGGCGTCGATGGCTTCTTCGGCTTTGCTTTCTTGAAAAACCCCAAAAATCGCATTTAAGATCACCACTGCCAAGATGATCCCGGCATCGGCCCACTCATGCACCACAAAACCGGCGATCAAAGCGGCAACCAGCAACACAATGATCATGAAATCTTTGAACTGATCTAAGAAGCGCTGCACCATGGTTTTCTTCTCGCCTTTGGCTAAGGCGTTCTCACCATCGCGCGCCAAGCGCTTGGCAGCTTCATCTTGGCTCAAGCCAGTTGCCAGGTCCACCTGGGTGCTTTGCAAGATCTCTTCGGTACTTTGTGCGTATGCGGGACGTTCGGCCATATTCCATTCCTCCTTGATTGGTCGCGGGTAGAAAAAAAGAGACTTACGGACTGCGTCTGCAGTTCATAAGTCTCACTATTTAAGGCAACACCAGCTATAACTTGTTGGTGACGTTGCCGCGGTTGACCCGCTAGTTACTCCCTTATGTGACAAATTAATTATATCTAATCCCAATCAAGAACGCAAACTATTTCTTTACCAAGGTGAATTAAAATTCTCCCAAGTGAATGCTCAGTGCCCACCAGGGAGTCGCTTTGCAGCGCAGCGGCAACAAGCCGGCGCAGCCAGTTTGACCTGCACCGTTAATGACTTAATCTTGCCAGAACGTGTCATATACCGTGATCGGCAAATGGCGCTTATGCTGGGACTTCTTGTACCAGTTTTCGATCGTCTCCGCGGCTTTATCACTGACCGTCTTGCCTTCCAGATAATCATCAATGTCTTTGTAAGACACCCCTAACGCCACTTCATCAGGCAGCGCCGGGCGATCTTCTTCCAAATCAGCCGTTGGCGCCTTCTCATACAAATGAGCTGGGGCACCTAAAGCTTTCAACAACGCGGCGCCTTGGCGCTTGTTCAAGCGCCACAGCGGTGTCACGTCAGCGCCGCCATCCCCGAACTTGGTGTAAAAGCCGGTCACGGCTTCTGCGGCATGATCAGTGCCAACCACCACCCCGGCATTGGCGCCGGCAATGGCGTATTGGGCGATCATGCGCGCACGCGCTTTGATGTTGCCTTTGTTGAAATCAGACACAGTAAGGTCATTGGCTTCAACAGCCGCCACCATGGCATCAACAGAAGGTTTGATATTAACGCGGGTCGTGACGTCAGCTTGCATGAAGTCAATGGCGGCCATGGCGTCGGCTTCATCGGCTTGTTCACCATAAGGCAAGCGCACAGCGATAAATTGATAAGCCTTGCCGGTTTCTTGGCGCAATTCAGTGACGGCCAGTTCTGCCAGCTTGCCAGCCAAAGTGGAATCTTGGCCGCCAGAAATACCCAGCACCAAAGACTTCAAGCCGCTATAATGAGTAAGGTAATGTTTGAGAAAGTCGACTGAGCGCCGGATCTCGACTTGCAGGTCGATTGTTGGCGCAACGTGCAAAGCAGTAATGATTTCTTGTTGTAATGGACGCATGATGTTCTTCCCTTCTGAACTGGGTATGTCGTTGATAATGCCTGAATGACTTGGCATATTCAGGTTTATGATACGCGTCGAACCTGCCAAACGCAACGCGGCATGAAAGCAAAGCTGCCATAAGCCAACGCAGGTGCATTTTTCACATAATCCCACCCGGCCCCTTGTGCTTGCAGACAGATTCGATATAATTAGAAAATAATGATAAATAAATTAGAACTCGAGGTGCTAAAATGCTGAGCAATCCCAATTTGATCACAAATCTGCACACCACCGCTGATGCTTGCTATTTTGACTATCATGGCTGGCATGCCCGCTTGCAACAACAAACCGACCACAGCCTGCGCTTGACGGTGAGCCAAACTGGCAATTGGCCTGATACGCCAGAGCTGGCCGCAGATCCAGTCGTGACCAAGCACGCTGATGAAACGATTGCCACCGGCGGCCGCGGACAGCGTTATGAAGCGCCGATCATCACGGCAACCACTTGCCAGCCGCTGACCGTCAAGGACCAAAGCATCACGATCAACGACACTACCATCGTCATCGACACTCAAGGACTGTTGGCGATTCGCCGCGACGATCAACTCATCGCCAGCATCGCCTTGCCGCAATTTACAACTGACAGTTGGACCATGCGCATTAAAGCTGCGCCTTGGGGTTATTATTACGGCGGCGGCACGCAGAATGGCATCGTCAGCTTAAACGGCCGCTTGATCCAAATCAAGAATGAAAACCGCTGGACGCAAGACGGCGTATCCAGTCCGGTGCCTTTCTATTGGGGCACGGTGGGCTATGGCGTATTAGTCAACAGCTTTACCCCTGGCGAATATGATTTCAGCAATCCGCATGCTGGGGTGCTGCTCAAGCATGAAGGCCAGGTTTGTGACGTCTTCTTGCTGCTTGCCGATAAACCCAGCGCTTTGATCCATGCTTACCACGAGCTGACCGGCCAGCCCAACCGCAACCCGCGCTTTTCCTTCTATCCGGCGCACATGAACGCCTATAATCGCGATTATTGGGTACCGGTGACGCCGGATTCCACCGGTGCGGTGCAGTTTGAAGACGGCCGCTGGTATAAAGAATATATGCCCATCGACCCGCAATCTTTTAACACCAATTACCGGCCTGGCCAAATCCAGCGCAACGGCCAAACGCTGGTGCCTAATGTGCCAGGCGACGGACAAGTCACATTTGAACAAGGCGCGGTTTTGCGCGAAACGCTAAATGGCGAACATGACTATCAGCTTTCAGCCCGGGCAGTGATCGATCGCTATGCCAAAGCCGGCTTCCCCTTGGGCTGGCTGCTGCCGAATGATGGTTATGGCGCCGGTTATGGCCAAACGGACTCTTTTGCCGGTGATCTCGCGAATTTGCGCGCCTTTAGTGAATACGCCAGCGCGCATGGCGTAGCGACCGGCTTGTGGACGCAAGCCAACTTGGCGCCAAAAGATCCTGCCCATCCGCAGAAGAAGGAACGCGACTTTCACCAAGAGCTGACCGTCGCCAATGTGCAAGCCATTAAAACTGACGTCGCATGGGTCGGCGAAGGCTACACCTTTGGCTTAAATGCCACGACTAAAGCGGCGGCGGCAATGATTGCCGCCAAGCGCCGGCCAATGATCGTCACCGTTGACGGCTGGGCCGGCACCCAGCGCAACGCCATGGTGTGGACCGGCGATCAAGCCGGCAGCGACTGGCAAAACATTGCAACCAACATTGCCAGCTACTTAAGCACCGGCTTATCCGGCAATCCCAACGTCGCCAGCGACATTGATGGCATCTATGCCGGCAGCGACTCAGTGATCCAAACCCGTGACTTGCAGTGGAAAGCTTTCACGCCAGCGTTTTTTGCCATGGATGGGTGGGGCGATCGGCCAAAGCTCATGGGCTTAGATGCCGGGGCGCCTTATGCGGCGATCAACCGCCAGTATTTGCAATATCACACGACCTTGCTGCCATATTTATACAGTCTGGCCGCTTTAGCGCAAACCACCGGCGCGCCGATCATGCGGCCGACTTGGTGGGTGGATCAATCTGCTTATGCTTTCAGCAATGACTTAAACGATCAATTGTTGATCGGCTCAGACCTGCTGGTGGCGCCGATCACCACGCCTTATGCCCTCAAGCCAAATGGTGACGGCAAACGCGCCCATGTTTATTTGCCGCAAGGGACTTGGTATGATTTCTGGTCAAACCAGCAGCTCACCGGCCAGCAAACGCTGGCTGATATTCCAGCCCCACTGGCGCGCATGCCGCTATATGTGCGCGCCGGGGCGCTGATCCCGCTGGCTGAACCTAGTTTGCACCCTCAAGCACACCCCACCAGCCGCGCCTTTGATTATTATCCAGGCCCGCGGCGTGATTTTACGGTGATCGACGATGATGGCACGACATTAGCTTATCAAGCCGGTCAAGAAGCGCGCACGACCATTAGCGGCCAAACAACGGCAACGACTGTCACCTTGCACATCGCCCCTACCACCGGCCATTATCAACAAATGCCGCAAACGTTAGCGACGCGCTTGTTCATTGTCTTGCCTGCAGCGCCAAAGCAAGTCGCCGTGCAAGTCAATGGCCAAGCGCTGGCAGTCCAGTGGACATTTGGATTGCGCCAAGGCGACGTGTTTGCCGACAACCGCAAGCAAGTTGGGGTCAGCTTGAACTTGCCGCAGCTGCCGATTGCGGACAGCGATATCCAAATCACCGTCACCATTTAACAAAATCTGCCCCTGCTTTTGGCACAAGCCACAAGCAGGGGCAGATTTTTGTTTAACGATCATGCAAGATGCTGACTAGTTCATGGTGACGCGCACTTCATAAGGCCTAAGCGGCGTGTTGGCAGCAGGCGTGTCATTGCCTAACAGCCAATGCGGCAGATCCGGCGCAGACAGTGCTTGCAGATGGTCGGTGAAGTTGGCTGCCACTTGCAGCTTGACCCCATCCAGGGTGCGCTGGTAGGTCCAAGTTGCCGCATTGTCTGCATCCAACAAGTGGTAATCACCATAAACGATCACCGGATACTGGTGTCTCAGCACATTCATCTGCCGATAAAAGGCCCACACCGAATCAGGATCATTCACCTGACTGACGGCATTGATCTGCGGATAATTGGGATTCACAGCGATCCAAGGTGTCTTGGCTGTGGTGAAGCCGGCGTTGGCCTTGTTGTTCCATTGCATCGGCGTGCGCGCATTATCGCGCGACGAATGATGGATCCCTGCCATCATCGCAGCTAGCGTATGCACCTGGCGTTCATTGACCAGCTCCTGGTAAGCATTCAAGGTTTCTATATCGCGATAATCACTGATATCGTCAAAGGCGACATTGGTCATCCCCAGTTCTTCACCTTGATAAACATACGGCGTGCCTTGCATAAAATGCAACACCGCCCCGAGCATCTTGGCCGAAGCCACCCGATATGCCGGCGAGTCATTACCAAAGCGCGAAACGACGCGCGGTTGGTCGTGATTATTCCAATACAAGGCGTTCCACGCTTGGCCGTTGAGCTGCGTTTGCCAGCGGCTCATGATGGCTTTAAGCTTCGGCAATTGCACCGGATGCACCCGCCAGCGGCCAAACTCCGGATCCAAGTCGACACCCATATGCTGAAATTGGAAGATCATATTCAGCTCATGGCGGTCAAAACCCGTATACTTCAATGCTTCTTGCGGCGTGGTACCGCTCATTTCCCCAACGGTCATGATGTCATAGCGGCTTAAGACGCGCTGATTCATTTCCTGCAAATACTCGTGAATCGGCGGCTGGTTCACGTGAAACTGCGGCGTGTGGCCAAAATCTTGGGGCTTGGCCAACATGTTGATGACATCCATGCGAAAGCCATCGATGCCTTTTTCAAGCCAGCGGGTCATCATCGCATACACCGCGTCACGCACCGCCGGATTGCGCCAGTTAAGATCAGGCTGCTGCTTGGCAAACAGGTGCAAGTAATACTGATGGCGCTTGGGCGAATATTCCCAAGCGCTGCCGCCAAATTCTGCCGGCCAAGCGTTAGGCGCATGACCATCAACGGGATCTTGCCACAAATAATAGTCGCGATATGGCGCCTGGCCTGCTTCACTGGCGATGAACCAAGCGTGTTGGTCACTGGTGTGATTCACCACCAGATCCAGCAGCACCTTCAAGCCTAGCGCATGGGCTTCTTGCAATAAGGCATCGAAATCCGCCATGGTGCCAAACGCTGGCATGATCGCTTCATAATCGCTGATGTCATAGCCGTTGTCTTTGTTAGGCGACGCATAAATCGGACTGAGCCACAACACATCAACCCCTAGCTGCTGCAAGTACGGCAGTTTCTGGCGAATGCCGTTCAAATCGCCGATACCATCCCCATTACTGTCTTTAAACGAGCGCGGATAGATCTGATAAACCACCGCTTCTTGCCACCAATTACGTGCCATGCTGTCCTCCTGCCCCTCAGTTATTTCAGATAAGCGTTAACGAAATCATACGTTGACGTCGGGCCATACTTCAAGTTGTGCATCGTTTTGCGCTGCACTGTCGATTGAACTTGTTGATAAATCGGGATGACGCCCACGTCTTTAGTCAACAGCTTCTGGGCTTGGACCATCGTGTCCCAACGCTTGGTTTCATTAGTCGCATACGTTGTGCCGGTGGCTTTGATCAACGCGTCATAAGTCTTGTTGGAATAGCCGCCATCGTTGCCTGAAGCACCGGTGGTAAACAGATTCAAGAAGTTGATCGGATCTGGAAAATCAGCGCCCCAAGCGGTCATGTTCAAATCAAAATCACCATCTTTAGCCGCTTGGATCGCGCTTTGTTGCGGCATGGTCTTGATGTCGATGGTCAAGCCTGGCAAGTTCTGCTCAAAGATCCCTTTGAAGTATTCTGCGTTATGCTTAGCCGCTTCAATATCGTTGGTCAGCATTTCCAGCTTCACTGACTTCACGCCGACTTCTTTAAGCCCTTCCTTCCACAACTGCTTGGCTTTTGCTGGATCATAGGCCGTGTATTGCGTCATCCCAGCTGACGATTCCTTCTCGAAATCAGCGCCAGTCTTAGGGTCTTTGGCCAAACCTTCCGGCACAATGCCAGTAGCCGGCACAGAGCCGTCGTTGAGGACTTTCTTGATGAACTGCTTGCGGTCAAAAGCGATCCCCATGGCTTGACGCACCTTGAGATTGCGCAGCACTTTAGAGCGTTTGATGTTCAACGCCACATAATAAGTTGCCGTGCGCTTCAATGGGGTGTACGCTGACATCTTCTTGGCTTGTAAGGCACTAGCGCCGGTAACCGTGGCTTGATCCAGCTTGTTATCGTTATACAAGTTCAACGCCGTCGATGGTTCCTTGACCACTTGGACATTGATCCGCTTGATGTGCACATTCTTGGCGTTCCAATAACGCGGATTCTTGACTTCGTACCATGAATCGCTGTTGCCGTCCCATTGCTTGACCGTATATGCCCCGTTGGTCAGCACATCTTGGGCTTTAGTGCCATAATGTTTGCCATATTTATTGACGGCCTTGCTGTCTTGCGGGAAGAATGGCGCGGCAACCATCATCGTCTTAAAATAAGGCATCGCCCGCTCCAAGGTCACTTGCAGCTTATAATTGCCCAACGCCTGGATGCCTAAGGTCTTGGCAGCTTTCTTGCCGGCCATAATGGCATCGGCATTCTTGATACCTGAATACAAATAGGCATATTGGGACTTTGTGGCCGGATCGATCGTGCGCCGCCAAGCATAAACAAAGTCTTGCGCCGTGACGGGATCGCCATTGCTCCACTTGGTATGCTTAAGCTCGAACGTATACACCAAGCCGTTATCCGTTGGTTCAGCGATTTTCTTGGCCACTGCTGGCACCAGATCTTTGCCGGCATAGCGATACAACCCGTCCATTGAATCAACTAACGCCTGTGCAGAAGTGGCATCAGTCATCAATGAAGGATCCAGGGTGATAATCGAGTTAGCTTCCATGCGATTCCAACTGGTCGTGCTGGCGGCTTGTTTCTTCTGCCCGCATGCCGTCAGGACAATGGCGCTGATCGCCACCATGATTCCTACTACAGCATTCTTTTTCATTTCGTCACCCTTTTTCAGTATTAATACATTAAATTTAAATGTGATATAAATTGCATTATAGTTAAAATATATAGAAAGTCAATGAATTGTGTCAAGATTGGTGAACAATTGACCACAAATTGGACACAAAAAATCCTCTACCGAATCGGACCTGGTAGAGGAATCGCTAAATTTAGAATTGATTAATCAACTGCGCTAGATCTTCGCTTGCGCTATTGGCTTAATGGTTGGTCCTGAACGCTTTGGCGCAAATGCAAGCAATCACAAGTGCTCATTGCGAATCTGCAACAAGACACGAAGACCAGTACGCGCAAATTTACATCGCTGGCAGGGCAGGTTTGGAATAATAATACCCTTGGAAGAACTCGATGCCTAATTGGTCATGGGCAAATGTCACTTCATCGGCGCTTTCCACACCTTCTAAGATAAAGTCCAAATGCCCGTCATCGGCGACTTGCTTCCAGAAGGTGATCCGCTCTTGCATCAGCTGCGGCGTTTGGGAATGGCGCAGGTTTTGCATGGCAAACTTGACCCCATCCACATAAGGCAGCAAGTCGCGCACCACTTCATAGGAATTGTCGCTGCCCACATCATCAATATCAATGCGCACCCCATTGGCGCGATAAATCGCCGTGATCTGCCGCGTCGTCGCAAAATCCGGCACATCAGTGATTTCAACGGACAATTCATCTGGGCCAGCTTTGCTTTTCTTAAACGCACACAGCTGCTCGGCAATCGCCGGGTCGGCGAATTGTTTAAGGGTTAAGTTGATCGACAAGCGCCGCGTCGATGATACCGCCAAGGCCTTTTGCACCAAGTTGATCTGCGTTTCAACGGAAATATCAAACATTTCCGGCAACACCCAGCGGTCGTGTTCATGGTCAAACAAGCGCAACAACAGCTCATTGCGATAACGCGGCGGATCTGAGGCTGCCGGGTCGCTGACTTGATAAATGCCTTGGGTGAAGTAAGAATACGTGGCGATCATATCGTGTTCAGCGCGGGTGTGCACCGTTTCGCCTTCCACAGTGATCGTGTCGCGGCCGGCGCGCTTAGACAGATACAAGTTGTCATCGGCGCGCTTATAAGTGTCATCAATGGAATGGTCGCTGTTGCGCACGGCGGTCATCCCCATCGACAAGGTTACGGCGATATCATAACGCTCATATTGGTAATGCGCCTTGCGCACCGCCTCCCAGCATTCGGTGATGATCGGCAGCACTTGCGCCGGGGCGCGCTTGGGGAAAACGATATTGAATTCTTCGCCGCCGGTGCGATAGATCTGATGTTGCACTCCAGCGTGATCCAGCTGCGCCGACAAAGTCGTGGCCACACCGATCAGCACAGCATTACCAGCCAAATGGCCATAATGGTCGTTGATCAGCTTAAAGTGATCAATATCCAGCGCCACCAAAGACAGCGGCTGGCCTTGTTCACGGGCTTCTTCAAACAATTCCGTCAAGTCATGTTGATACAGCGAATAGGTTTTGGCATTGGTCAACTGGTCATAATTGGCCAGCTGGCGCAGCCGCGCCGTGTGCACGTCGCGACGGTGTTCTTGGATCCACAACGCCGCAGCTGTGCCAGCCATTGCGATATACATCGCAATGCTGCCAACCAAGATCGGCGTGCGCAAGCTGCTGGCAGAAAAAGGCGGCAGCAGCACCCAGAAAATAACCGCGGTATACGAAAAAATCGCAATCGATGCCCACAATGTGCGCCGAATGTATTGATGATACAAACGCATCACCACCACGCCAATCGCCAACAAGCCCAACGACACGCCAAACGCCGGCTGATTTAAGGCTGAAGCATGATGCATCGTCCAAATCGCCACCAGCCCCAAAACCCGCACCGCCACTTCAGGCTTGGACAAATTCGAATCCAGCAGCGGAAAAACCAGCAGAAACAAGCCCACATTATGAAACATCACCGCACTGCTGCCGACATAATAGCCCATCAGATGCAAGACCGCTGCCACCACCAAGGCCATCACCATTAGCGCTACCCGCGCGCCGAGGCGTTGGGCCTTGGTGTGTTCGTGATCAAAAGCATAACCATAAATATCTTGATAATTACCCACGAAACCGGCTGTAAAGAACACCGCCATCAGCAACTCTGCGACCCATACCGGCCAAGGCAGGACTTGCAGATGCATCATCATATTGAGATGGACTCCAAAGATAGTCATCACCATCTTGACCCCTCCAAGCATCAAAGTTCTGTTTATAAGGATACCCTTCTCATAAAATAATGTATAGCAGCGATCCGCTAATTCCTAAATAATTCTTGCGAAATTTGCCCATTGACTACACAAATAGCGGCGCTTCACGAGCAGTCAATCCTCGTGAAGCGGCGCTATTGGCTGTCAGCTAAGCTTTGCGCCAGTTGACCTTTTCTTTGATGCGGCGAATGATCGCCATTTTGTTATCCCAAGCGGCTTGCGACAAGTCGACTGGATAATCTTGCGGGTTCAAGACCCGCTTGTATTCATCCCATAAGGAATCCACTTGTGAAGCCGCATATTGGCGAATGTCCACCAAGGCTGGCAAATCATAAACTAATTTGCCTTGATCAAAAATCGGCTGCAATACCGGGCGGGCGTCGAAGTCGCGCACGGTTTTGCTGATGTAAGTGAAGTTGGGGTGGAACATGTACAAGGAATCCAACCCAGCCACATCTTCATAATCCAGCGCCACATAGTCGCCTTCAGACTTGCCATTGGCATGGCGGGTGATGCGCCAAACTTGCTTCTTGCCTGGAGTGGAAACTTTCTCGGCGTTAGAAGACAGCTTGATAGTGTCCATCATTTCGCCATGTTCGTCTTCGATGGACACCAGCTTGTACACCGCACCTAAGGCCGGATGGTCATAAGCGGTGATAACCTTGGTGCCAACGCCCCAAGTATCGATTTTGGCACCTTGCATCTTCAAGTTTTGAATGGTGTTTTCATCTAAGTCGTTAGAAGCCACGATCTTGGTGTCAGTAAAGCCGGCAGCATCTAATTGTTGGCGCACACGCTTGGAGATGTAAGCCATATCCCCAGAATCGATGCGCACACCTTGGAAATCGATCTTGTCGCCCATTTCCTTGGCCACTTGAATCGCCGCTGGCACGCCGGAGCGCAAGGTGTCATAAGTGTCAACCAAGAACGTCACATCATGGTTGACTTCAGCGTAAGCTTTAAAGGCGGTGTAATCGTCTTGATAAGCTTGCACCAAGGAATGGGCATGGGTGCCGGAAATCGGGATCCCAAACACCTTGCCGGCACGGACATTGCTGGTGGCATTGAAGCCGCCGATGAACGCCGCGCGGGTGCCCCACATTGCCGCGCTGGTTTCTTGCGCACGCCGGGTGCCGAATTCCATCAACGGATCGTCGCCAACCACCGCGCGAATGCGGGCGGCTTTGGTCGCCACCAAGGTTTGATAGTTGATCATGTTTAAGATCGCCGTTTCAACCAATTGACCTTGGGCAAGTGAGCCTTCCACTTGCAAAATCGGCTCGTTGTTAAACACCAAGTCGCCTTCAACAGCAGAGCGCACGCTGGCGGTGAACTTGAAGTCACGCAAATAATCCAAGAATGCTTGCGGATAGTCGGTGACATCTTTGAGGTAATCCAAGTCGCTATCGGTAAAATGCAGATCCTGCAAATACTTCACCACATGTTCCAAACCGGCGAACACCGCAAACCCGCTGCCAAAAGGCAAATCGCGGAAGTAAACTTCAAACACCGCCTTGCGTTCGGCAATGCCTTGTTTCCAATAGGTGTACATCATGTTCAGCTCATAAAAATCGGTGTGCAGCGCTAACCCATCATCTTGATATGTCATAATTCTACCTTTCATCGCCACCCACCTGGTGTGGCCATTCTCTCGACTCTGCCGAGATGTTTGAATTCTATTCTACCGCGATGGCCCACCAAGTGCAAAACCAAGGCCATATTTTCTCAAACGCGTTGCCTTAAGTCCAGCAATTGTGAGCAAATGCCGCCGCAATTGGTGAAAACCGCTTCAGCCGCAGGACTGCGCCAGCATTTCGGGCCATCAGGTCTGGTCCAATTGTCCAACCACCGATCCTGATTCGAATCAAGCCGCCAGGGCCAATATCGAAAACGGCCCCGACCGACGATTCAAAGGCGAATCGCCGGTCACAGCCGTAGTTGAAATCGCGTGTTGACTAACGCTCCAGAATAAATTCGAAGCGCTCGCCGGCATATTGGGTGCGGACATATTCAAACGGCCGCCCGTCTTGCAAGAATGACACTTGACGCAAGCGCAAAATCGCACTGCCGCGCTTGATCTCCAAGAATTCAGCGATCCGCTCGCTGGCGATCATTGCGCTAACGGTTTGCTGCGCGCCGCCGATTAAGTAGCCATGCTCTTCTAAAGTGTGATAGAACGACTTGGACACTTCGGCTTTAGAGAAGTCTTTGATCATATCATAAGGCACCGTGGCCACTTCAAAGCTGATCGGCACCCCATCGCCAAAGCGAATGCGCTCCATGCGCAGCACCTGGGCGCCGTCTTTGAGCTTAAGTTTCTCAGATTCAGACAGCGACGGTTTGGCCACATGATACGAAATTGTTTTGCTGTCAGGCTTCTTGCCTTGGGCCAGCATCACATCGGTGAAACTGGTGACACCAGAAACGCGCTCTTGCACCTTCTGGTTGGCCACGAATGTCCCAGCGCCAATCCGCCGTTCCAGAATGCCTTCATCAACTAACGTCTGAATCGCTTGGCGCAAGGTCATCCGCGACACATTGAAGGTAACGGCCAAGTCGCGTTCACTGGGGATTCGGTCGCCAATTTGCCATTTACCGGCTTCGATGTCTTTTTTGATTTTGTTATGGATCTGGATATACACTGGAAATTCCACTGTTTCATACCCCTCTTCGTTAATGTCATACCAAGTTTCAACCTGGAATCGGTCTTGGTGGTGGCAGCTTGCCAAATGCCTTTGCCGGCCACATTTGCAACAAGCCAGGCCAACTCGCGCCAGCACTTAAGCTGATGTGCCTTCAAGTTAGAATGGAATTGGTATCATCACCATTTTATATGGTATAGACCAAAAACACAAGCTATTGTTCTTCTTGGTCTTTGGCGATTGTGGCATCAACGCCGGCCACCACCGACGGCATAAACCCAGCGGCTTCCATAGCCAGCAACCCGGCCACCGTGGTACCGCCTGGGCTGGAGACTTTATCCACCAAATCAAAGGGACTGTCGCTGCTTTGCAGCACCATCGCACCAGATCCCAACACGGCTTGGGCGGCGATCTTGTCGGCTTGCTGCTTGGTCAAACCATGCTTGACGCCAGCGCGCGCCAAGGCATCGATGAACATGTACACAAAAGCCGGACTGGACCCGGCCAAAGCCACGAAAGTCGAGAAGTGCTTCTCTTCAAGTTCAATGGTTTCGCCTAACTGATCAAACAGCGCCACCACTTGCGGCAAAATGTCAGCCGCGGCAGGATTGGCAGCATAAGCGGTCATCCCCGCGTTAATGGCCACATTCAAGTTTGGCATCACGCGCACTAATGGGTAGGCTTTGGTGCCTAAGTAGCCTTCGATTTGCAGCAGCGACACGCCTGACAGCAGCGACAACAGCGGCGTGGTTTTGGCTTGCAAAGCCGGCAGGATCTCTTCGATCACGTCGCTTGCCATCACCGGCTTCACCGCCAGCACCACCACATCGGCTTGTTGGATCACGGCTGCATTAGAATCAGCAGTCAACACGCCGGTTTGTTGCGCATAGGCGCCATAGTTGGCCACATGGCCGCCGTGAATGATAATGTCTGTTGGCGCTAAGGCCGCTTTGTTCAACAACCCGTCAATGATGCCTTGCGCCATGTTGCCGGCGCCGATAAAGCCTAATTTCATAAGCATTCTCCTGTGAACCGTTTTCTTTTAGAGTAGCTAACCCAAGCACCTAAGTCAATCAAAAAAGCCTGCAGGCACGCGCCTGCAGGCAGAAATTGGGGTAGCTGGATTCGAACCAGCGCATGACAGAGTCAAAGTCTGTTGCCTTACCGCTTGGCTATACCCCAATCAATGGAGGATCTAGGATTCGAACCTAGGAACCCGAAGGAACGGATTTACAGTCCGTCGCGTTTAGCCTCTTCGCTAATCCTCCATGAATCAACTTAAATAATATACAAGAAATTTCGCCGCGACGCAAGCCTTTTTTTAAACCTTAAGCCACACCATGTTTTTTTAAACCTTAAGCCACACCAAAGTCTTGACCCACTCGGCAAACCAATCGGTACCGTCCCATTCGTTGAGCCGATGCAAGCCATAACCCATCGGCTGCTGGTGATAAGTGGTGCGGCCAAAAGTCTTTGCGGCGCGGCGCTTGTGCAAATGCCCAAACACCACATCAGCCACTTGATAAGCTTCCAGCAGCGCGCCAAGATGCTGACTGCCCATCATGGCTGTGGCCATTTGCCAGCGTGAATGATTCGGCGCATACACCATGAAATCCCGCCGCGGCACAAAATGCGTCACATAAATCACCCGCCGACCTTGCGCTTGTTGCAGCGCTTGGTGCGTGGTTTCCAACACCCGCTGCATGCGCTCAAGGTCTGACACCGGCTGATCAATGGCACCGTCTAACCAGTGGCCGTTCTTCCATTGGGTGAATTCTTGCGGCGTTTTGTGCAAGTCGCTTGGCGCCAAGCTGTAATCATACCAGCCGTTGTTGCCGATGATCACGGTGTCGCTGCCAGGCAAAGTCAAAGTCTGCTCATGCAGATACAAAACATCCAGCGGCGATTGGGCCTGCGCATAGGTGATGTGATTGACCAAGTCGTGATTGCCGGCTAAGAAACGCACCGGCATGCGCACCTGCGCTTGCAAATCATGATAGAACGCTCGTGTCTTGGTGAAGTCATTGAAGGTATCGCCTGCGTTAAGGTAAGCAGCAGCGCCTTGTTGTGTGAGGTAGTCGGCCATGCGCTTGGCGGCGGCGACGGGTTCGATTTTATTCACATCCAAATGATCGTCGACACTAATGGCAATTTGCATAAGCATCCCTCCTGAGTACGTTGGTTTATTGTACCACGAAATATTTCATCCGCGAGCGGCACCGCCTAACGCGACCTCAAATCACTTGTCTACGATTTATGCATGGTGGGCTTTGCCCAGCTGCGTGACGCGACGTACGTAGCATCATTGTTTCGTCGATTGAAGCCAACAGCTTGGCTTGGTCATTGCATGGCGTTGGCTAGTCGCTCCTTATCATCACGCTCAACTGGCATCGGTTATTCGTCTGCGTCTTTGATGCGCTTCATCAACAAAGACACTGACTTTCATCAATTTAGTCCGCGGTGTGCATTTGTTGGTTCAGCCAGCCAAGCACAATCCTGATTCGACTACGGCAGGACAGGGGTTGCGGAGGTGTGCGGGGCAAGCGGCGGTCAGGCCGTGAAACGATCAGCATAGGCAGACAAGCGGGCTGTGCTTGGCTGCCTATACTGATCGCGGCAACTTTTGCGCTTTGCAAGGCGAGCGAAGCGAGTGCAAAGCGCAAAAGTTAGGCGTAAAACACGCGCACTTTGCGTGGTTGCAGCCGGCCGCACCGCCTGCGCCGCCGCTTGCCCCGCACACCGCAGCAACGCCTGTCCGGGCCTTGCCCCAAACGTCATCGCATCTTATCGCCACCGCTAAGTGCGAGCTGCGCCGCTTTGGTAAAAAAACCGCCTCACACAATGAATCGTGTGAGGCGGCAAGTCGAGATCAGTTGACCCCTTGCATCAGTTTTTCGATGCGCGGTGCCATGAAAGCCAAAACAACGGCAAAGACAATGGCAACTAAACCAACGCCGGCAAAATAAGCGACTTCGGTTTGCGGTGTGTACAGCTTAACGATTTGCGCATTGATCGCTTGTGCTGCCGCATCCGCTAAGAACCACATCGACATCATTTGACTGGCGAAAGCTTTAGGCGCCAATTTCGTGGTCACCGACAAGCCCACTGGCGAAATCAGCATTTCGGCAATTTCAACGATCGCCCATGACAATACCAGCCACAGTGGCGATACCCGCGTGTTGGCGCCAAACATCAATACCGGGATCACCATGACCAAATAAGATAAACCGGTAAATACTAAGCCATAAGTAAATTTCTTCGGGGAGCTGGGCTGGCGCTTGCCTAAGTGCATCCACAACCAAGCAAAAATCGGCCCATATAACAGAATGAACAATGGATTCAGCGTTTGGAAGTTCCCAGGCAGGATGTGCATGCCTAAGAAATTCAGCTTGGTTTGATCAGCAGCAAACACCGCCAACACCACCGACCCTTGTTCTTCGATCGCCCAAAAGATCACAGCCGCAATGAACAACGGGATATAAGCCCACACCCGTGAACGCTCGGTTTTGGTGACTTTCTTGGAACGCAGCATTGCCACAAAGTAGCACACCGGCACACCAATGGCGATAATGGTGATCAAGGTGATCACGTTGTTGATCGTCAAAGCGCCGAATGCAGCCATTAAGCCTAAGATCACCACCAACGCCACGATGCCGGCGCAGACCTTGATCAACAGCGGCTTCACTTCTTCAGCCTTCAGCGGATCTGGCGCTTGTGAATCTTTGGGGTTGATCGTTTTGCGTCCGGCAATGACATAATAGATCAAGCCAACAAACATCCCGAATGCCGCAAAGGAGAAGCCCACATGGAAGTTCCACTCGGCTTGGCCCCAAGGCACGATGATCGGCGCGATCAATGAGCCAAAGTTGATCCCCATCACGAAGATACTAAACCCGGCATCGCGGCGCGGGTCGTTCTCCGGATAAAGCGAGCCAACCATTTCCGACACATTCGGCTTCAACAAGCCGGTACCGACGACGATCAAGGCGATCGACGCAAACAAAGCCGCCGCGCCCAGCGGCATCGCCAAGACAATGTGCCCGCACATGATCAACACGCCGCCCCAAAACACCGTGCGCCGTGAGCCCAGCAGCCGATCGGAAACAAACCCGCCGATGGTCGAACTCAAATAAACCAGCGAGCCGTAAATCGACATGATCGACAACGCCGTGGCCTTATCAAAGCCCAAGCCCCCTTTGGTCACTGCATAATACATGTAGTAGATCAAGATGGCGCGCATGCCGTAGTAGCTGACGCGTTCCCAGAACTCAGTCATCGACAAGGTCAAAAGCCCTTGCGGATGGCCAAGGAATGAGCGTTGTTGCTTATCGTTATTCAATTGTCGTACATCCTCTCACTAGGAATTCGTAACCAAACCTAGTGGCCTTCACGTTACTTCCCTCAAAATAACGTAAAATCATTATTCTATTATACGCCAGCTTGAATTTGATTACAAATCTCGTTCATATTTTGCTTGTTGGCGTTCTCATTCTCATATTGTCATCATCTGATACCGAAATCCACTAGCGCTTGTTCACGTATTGCAAACACCGTCTGAATTTTGATTAGATTTCGCTAACAACAAGTCCCCGGGTTTATATGCAAAAATCCGCTGCTGCACTTGATCTGTGCCGCAGCGGATCTGTTTGATTATTGCCGGCTTTGGGCAAGCTGTTGCATGCGTTTGCTATAGGTGGCCAAAGATTGCGGCACCCTGCCGCCGAAATATTGTTTCGCCACCGTGCCGGTTTGGCTCATGAAGGTCTTAGCCGCAGCATTGTACGCCTTTTGGTCCGTGCCAGTCATTGTTTTGAGCATGGTTTGCGCCGTTTTAGCCAAGTCGACTAACGCCTTGGTTTCTTGCTGGCGGCTGGTGTTGGCCACCAGCTGCAAGCGCACATCATCTACTGTTGTTTGCTGGGCAATAGCAGCAGCTTTGACCTTGGCAGCAGGTTTGGAATAGCTGGCCATATCTAAGGGTTTAACCACCGCATCGACGAGTTTGGTGTAGCGAGATTCCAGCTCAGACGTGGTATACTGCTTACTAGTAACCACTGTTTTGATACTGCTGGAACTGGCTGGCTGGGTGCTAGGCGCGTGCTTACAGCCAACTAAAGCCAAACTAAGCAGCAGGATAAGTAACCATGAACGTTTCACGATCTGATTCCTCCCACAGGAATATTTTGACCATTATACCACAATTGCAAAGGAGGTTAACTGTATGGCTACCTGGCATTTAATGTTTCAAAAGCCTGCTTATGAATCTGCCCAACTGCAACACCTCGTCGACCACTTGCGCCAAGCCCAAAGTTTCGGCGGCTTTCCTTTGCAGAAGGCCACATTTGTGCGCGACACCAGCGACTTGGGCTATGTTGACTTAACATTCACCTTAACCAGCGCCATTACCCAGCCGGTGTTTGCCGACATGACCAAATACATCATGGTCGTCGCCGCCGGCTTAGAAGACGCGCCGCTGCCGCTGTATTTTGCCATCATGCAACACTCTATCGACGAGTTGAGCATTTCTTATCACATCTACGACGCCCACAACGTCGACATCTACTACTGGCAAGCCCCGCCGATCATCGCCGCACCAGAAGCGCCAGACAACGGCCTGCGCTTTCGCTAAGCGCATCAAAAAAACCTGCTGACAACGTCAACAGGTTTTTATATTGCCAAGAATTACAGATGCCGTCTACTGGATTCGAACCAGCGACCCCTTCATTACGAATGAAGTGCTCTGCCAACTGAGCTAAGACGGCATGTCGTAATCAACAACATAAGTAATTATACAGGACGCCAAACACCCTGTAAAGCCCTTTTTAACGGGATTTTGCAGCGATTTTTCACCACAAAAAAAGACCCGTCAACGACAGATCTTTCATTCAGCGTGGCGGCTTCCTACCCTCGCAGGCAGTCACCCACCAACTACTCTCGGCGTAGAGAAGCTTAACTTCTGTGTTCGGCATGGGAACAGGTGTATCCTTCTCGCTATCGCCACCACACTGTATTT
>NZ_BAAFPR010000009.1:0-139964 GCF_042847315.1 Lacticaseibacillus jixiensis | reverse complement strand
CGTCCAACTTGATACGAACAATCTCGGGTTGATCTTCGTCCATATAAATACCTCACCATTCTTATGATGAGGTCATGATACCGCTTGGCAATTGAGAGGGATAGGCGGTCTGTTATTAGGTGCTTACCCTCATCAGACGCAAAGCCGCAATGAAAACTCATCATGTAAGCTTGAAAGAACGGCGTTTGCATCGCCATCTCCGGCAACTGCCGCCAGCTTTTCAGCCAAGCAAAAAGCGGCTACCGCTTGGTAGTCGCTTCTGGTTAGTGATTAGTCTTTATGACTGTAGTTGCGCTTGGCCGGACGGTCTGAGCGCTTGCTGCTGTCATGACGGTTGCGGTCGTAAGGACGCTTTTCGCCATCACGATGACCGCGATAACCGCCGCGATCGCCGTTGCCACGATGGTCACCATTAGAACGATGGCCCTTGTAGCCGCCACGATAACCGCCGCCACCATTGCCATTGCGATGACCGCCGCGGTTAGGCAGCGGACGTTCTGGGGTGATCTTAACCGGTACCGTAGAAGCATCATCAGGCGAGATGCTCTTAAGATAAGCGGAAACCAACTGTAATGGGGTGTATTCTTCCAACAAACCTTCAGCCATTGGTTCGTACTTCTCCAAGTCGTCAGAAGCCACTTGGTCTTTGATGTTTTGCAAACCAGTCGAGATCTGGCCTAAGAAAGCTTCTTGGGCTGTTGGCGGCTTCAAAGGCATCATGCGCTTCTTGGTTAAGTCTTCGATCGTCCGCAAGTAGCCCATTTCGTTAGGCGTCACGAAGGTCACAGACACACCGGACTTGCCGGCACGGCCGGTCCGGCCAACACGGTGCACGTAGGAATCAGGATCTTGCGGGATGTCATAGTTGTACACATGGGTCACGCCGGTAATATCCAAACCACGCGCTGCCACATCAGTTGCAACTAAGAAGTCCAACTCGCCGCCTTTGAATTGACGCAACACGCTCATGCGCTTTTGTTGCGTCAAGTCACCATGGATTCCTTCGGCTTTGTAACCGCGCGCCTTCAAGCCGCGGGTCAATTCGTCGACACGACGCTTGGTCCGACCGAAGATCAAGGCCAATTCAGGCGCTTGAACATCAAACAAACGGGTCATGATGTCAAACTTCTCGAAATCTTTGGAACGCACGTAATATTGATCAACGGTGTCAGCCGTTAATTCTTTGGACTTGATCTGCACGGTGATCGGATCGTGCATGAAGTTCTTGGTCAAGCGCAGGATCGGTGCCGGCATCGTTGCAGAAAACAGCAACGTCTGACGGGTATCCGGTGCCGTCTTGACGATCGATTCGATGTCATCGATGAAGCCCATGTCGAGCATTTCATCGGCTTCGTCGAGGACCAAAGTCTTCAAGTTGCCAAGCTTCAAAGTATGCCGGTTGATATGGTCGAGGATCCGCCCAGGGGTACCAACAACGATGTTGGGATGATCTGACAATTGTCGGATCTGGCGACGAATGTCGGCACCGCCATAAACGGCTTGGACGTTGATCTTCTTATCGCGGCCGAGCTTGTATAATTCTTCTTGCGTCTGGATGGCAAGTTCACGCGTTGGTGAGATCACTAAGGTCTGCACAAACGGATCTGCTTTGTCAATATCTTGTAAGACAGGCAAACCAAAAGCCGCCGTCTTACCCGTACCAGTTTGAGCCTGGCCGATCACATCTTTGCCTTCCAGCACCAGCGGGATCGTTTCTGCCTGAATGGGCGTTGCTTCTTCAAAACCTGCGCGGGTGATGGCCTTTAAAATATCGTGATCTAAACCTAGTTCTTTAAACTTCAAATGGGTTCCTCCTTGGATTGTGTGTAACACTGATCTACAAAACAATCCAGGAGTCTGCCTTGTAAATCTGGTCACGTGACTGTTTTTTCTGAAAACAGCATCTTAAGTATGCTAACACTTTTATCCCATTTGCACAACTATCTATCTGCGAGTCTCATCTTGTTTTCATTTAACGACGATTTCAACCCAGATTTCCAAGATTTATTGTTGTGGTGCAAGGGCCCGGACAAGGGTTGCTCCGCAGCGTGGGGCAAGCGGTGGCGCAGGCAGCGCGGCCGGTTCCAACCGCGCTGAGGGACACGCGTTTTCCACCTAAGAATTGAGCCAGGCGCTCGCTTCGCTCACCTGCCCGTCTCAATTCTTGCCGCAATCAGCATCGCAAGCCAAGCACAGCCCGCATGGCTTGCGATGCTGATTGTTTCGCGGCCTGACCACCGCTTGCCCCACGCCGCTCCGCAACCCTTGTCCTACATCATTCGTAAAGAATTGGATTAGTGTTCCTCAGCAATTAATCCCTGATTTAATTGCTATCCGTCGCTACTTAACACACGCTTTGGCGCAACCGTGGCAGAAGGACACCCTGGCACTAACTGACTTGCGCTAATGTAGCCACCAAGCACCAGTTCTTCGAAATTCATTCCGGATTACGACTGATATCGATCATCTGTTGATCGCGTAAATTCTCACCTAACGTGAATACGTAGGACAGGTGTTGCGAAGCGGCGGGGGAAAGCGGCGGTCAGGCTGTGAAACGATCAGTGCCGTGAGACAAGCGTACTTTGCTTGGCTCGCGGCACTGATCGCGGCAAGTTTCAAGACCCGCGCTGAGCAAAGCGATGCGGGGCTTGAAACTTAGGCGTAAACCACGCGTACTTTGCGGGGTTGAAGCCGGCCGCACCGCCTGCGCCGCCGCTTTTTCCCCGCTGCGCAGCAACACCTGTCCGGCCCCGCCACAAAACAAAACCCCGCCTACGCAACAGACGCTGCACAGACGGGGTTAAGGTTAATCGTGGTCGCCATCTAATAAGGCGGTCAAGACATTTTCTAAGTGCAAGCCGTGGCTGGCTTTGAGCAGGACCATATCTTGATAGGTCACAGCTTCTTGCAAGGCGTTGATCAAGGCTTGCTGCGCATCCTTGGCAAAATAATGCAAATGCTCTGGTGCATAGCGCGCAGCCAGTGCATCGCGCAACGCGGCGATTTCGTCGCCGTATAAGTAAACTTCTTGAATCTTCTGGGGGTCTAATGCCTCAGCCACGCTGGCATGCAAAGCTTGAGATGCTTCACCAAGCTCCAGCATATCGCCTAACACCGCGATACGGCGCCCGGCACAAGGAAATTCGCCAAAGTCATGCAACACAGCTTTCATGGCAGTTGGATTGGCGTTATACACATCAGATAAGATCTGCTCGCCGGCGTCACCTTCCAGCCACTGGGTGCGATTGGCCGTGATATCAAAATGGCTCAACGCATGCTGGATCGATTCAGGCAGCACATGGAAGCGGCGGCCGACTAAAATCGCGGCTAAAGCGTTGGACACATTGTATTCACCCATCACCGGGATACTGAAGTGCAGATCCGGCCAGCGCGACAAATCAAATTCGGTGTGATCTTCAAATGTCTGGATGTTGCGGGCGTATAAGTTGTTGTCCGGATCCAGGCCAAAGGTTTTGCTATCTTGAGAAACGGTCGTTGCCCGCTCACGCAACAGCGGTTCGTCACCGTTATAGATGAACAAGCCATCCTCTTTGAGGCCAGAAACGATTTCCATCTTCGCATCAGCGATTTTGTCGCGGGTCTTGAAGAATTCGATATGGGCTTCGCCGATCATGGTGATCACCGCCACATCTGGTTCAGCCATGGTGCTTAACGTTGCCAGCTGACCAGGGCGATCCATACCCATTTCCACCACCAGTACTTCGGTGTTGGTGTCCATAGACAAAATCGTGAACGGCACGCCGATTTCGTTGTTGAAGTTCGCCGGGGTCTTCACCACATGATATTGCGTGGCCAAAATCGCGGCGGTCATGTCTTTGGTCGTGGTTTTGCCGTTAGAGCCGGTGATCGCCACAACTTTGGGATTGACCTTCATCAATAAGTAATAACTGGCCAGCTTCTGCAAAGCCGCCAAAGGATCTGCGACGACCAGTTGCGGGATCGAGGTGGTGATCGGTGCATGGTCTGCGGCGATAAATGTCGCCACTGCCCCATTATGGATCGCGGCATGAAGGAATTCGTGGCCGTCGCGCTCGCCTGCCAGCGGCACAAATAAGTCGCCTGGCTTAAGCTTGCGCGAGTCGAAAGCCACCCCGGTGACAGTCGGACACATCGCAGGGGCCAAAGGACAATCGGCGCCAACCACACGCGCGATCTCAGATAGGTTCATTTTCATGAGGACAAACTCCTTTATTTCAATTCATAACGCCAAACATTGGCTTTGCGATCCAAGATCAACTCGCCAAACAACACGGCTTGATCCATTTCCAGCGGTTGATCCGGCACGAAGCGATCCGCCAAATTGACCAGCGGCACGCGCACCAAATCGCGGCTGAACAGCCCGCCGCCGAAATCAAACAGCACCCCGTCTTCGAGGTTGGCAAACAATTGATCCAGCACCTTCTCCGGCACCGGGGCAAAATGCTGCTGCCGCAACCGCAGCCAAAACGGCTGGTCGTTAGCCGCCCAGCGCAAGTGTTTAACGATCGACGCCGCCAGCATCCTAGAAAAGAAGCTGGTTTGGCGCGCATAAATCGTCACCATATCGTTGCGCAGCGGCAAGAATACCAAATTGTTCTGTAATTTATAGTAGAATGGCGGCTGGATATGGGTCTTGGCATGGCCGAGATACAACAATTCGGCGATTTCGGTGGGCATCAGCTCACGCAAATAAGTGCCATGTTTATAATCCAGCCACGAACGATCGCGCGCGTCTTTACTGCGCAAGAACGTGCTCACCGCCTCAACCCCGCTGATTTCATTGAAGCCGGTATGCGGATCAATGAACTCATCTTCATTGATCGGCGGCAGCAACAATAAGTGGCGCATCGGCGAAGGCGTCGCCGTCAACACATCACTCGCCGAAATCCCCGCCGTCAGAAACATATGGGCAAGCGGCTCGTAATGAACATAGATCACTGAATTGCGCACGGTATCCCTCCATCAGCGCGTTTAATTGCACGCACAACATTAACAGTCACGATTATACTGCAATTGCAGACGAATTGCCCAAAATCTGTTACCCTGTAGCTAAATTGCAAACTGGAGGAAATATCATGCCTGCTTGGCCCCTCAATTATCCAGAACCTGCAACCCTTACAATCCCCACTGACGCACCGCTGCCTGACAGCTACTGGCAGCAAGCTGCCCATGCGCGCTGGCCGAAGCACTGGTGGTTAGCCACAGCCGAACCGACTTCTGATGGTTTAGACGGCGTTGGGATCCACGCTTTGGCGACACCTGGCTTGGCAACAACAGTGCCGGGTTTGCCCAAGGGGTTGTTGCCAATATCCGTCAACGGCCAGCAAATTTTTGCTGTGGCTGAAGACGGGCGCATTCGCTACTTAGATCTGGAAGTCGATCAGTGGCTGACAGTAGGCCACAACTGGGATGATTTCGCTGCGCACTTGGTGTGGCGTGCGCCAAGGTTGGCGCCTGGTTTTACCGATCAAGAATTGGCCCATGCCTTGTTAGTTTGCGATGCCGCCACGCTGCCGGCCTTATTGAACGCGTTGCGTGAGCAGGCCAACTGGCCGCACTATATGGCCTGGCTGACTTGGTTGGCCACCCAGCCGGCATTGGCCCAAACGGCCAAAGCGGAAGGCACTTTTGCCTTAACTTACCTGCCGCTGACGCTGGATCAACAAGCGCAACTGCACCAAGTATTCGGCATTTAATGGCAAACAGCATATAACTGACAGCACGACAAAGACACGAAAGCCAATCGGCAATCGTGTCTTTGTCTAGGCAGGCTATGCTTGCCAATGTCTGCCTTGAGTTATGCCATAGGTACTCAGCAGGTGGTTGCCACTTGCTGAGGCACTGAATACGTCCTGGTTTGCCTGGTTTTTCATGGTCACAGGCTTCATCGCGTTCAGTCGGCTGACGCTCTGGACGAGCGAACCACAGTTTTGAGGGATAGCCTCGCACTGCCAGAATGGTCCGTTTCGGGGAGAAGGGAACAGGCAAGCTTGGCCTTCGCTTGTCTCCGCCCCCCGGGAGCTCGTGATGTTAAGATACCATGCCAGGCAGATTAATGCAAGCGCTTTTCTGACTTTTTACAATAAATTTACAATGACTGATTTACCGCTGCTTGTTCGTGACGAATTGGAACGTATCCAGCCAGCGGCGATTGGCAGAAACGCCAAAATATGTCCACACCCCAAGGGCCAATGAGCCGAAGAAATCTGCGGCCAAATCACCCATTGTGTCCATCAACGCCGCGCGGCCGATCAACCCGACACCATGGCTCATCGTGCGCTGCATGTTCAAGCCCAACAGGCCGTCGCCGGTGAATTCATAGAATTCCCACAACACGCCCATCATCGTGCCAAAAGCCACCGCCACGATCGCCAACAGCAACGGACTGGTATGTTGCAGCTCATCATCTGGTGTCAAGGCGCCAAAAATCGCCAAACCTAACCCAGCCAGCATCGATGCAGAAAACAAATGCAAGAACTTGTCCCAATACGGAATGCTGTAGAATTGCATGCCGGTTCCTAGCAATACTGCGCATAACACAAAGGCATACCAAATCAGCAGCAACAGTGCCGGAAAACGGAAGTGCCAAACCCGCCCGATCAAGTTCGGCGCCACCACCAACACGATACCAAAGGCCACTTGCCCCAACAGCATCGCTTGTCCAGGATAAATTGCGTGACCGCCAACAAGCGCCCCGCCGCATATCAACAGATACGCAATCGCCCCTAAAATATTTACCCAATATAACACCTTTGTCGTGATCTGCATGATTGCCTCCTTTTGCTATTAGTCTAATGAGTTGTGGCGGGGATGACAAGCGCGGGCAGTTTAAAACAAGCGCTTTGCTCTATCCAACGCCGCGTCATGCGATCTAATGTTATCGTCTGCACATCACGATGCTGACTGGTACAAATCGTTCAAATACCTTTATTCGCCCGGCCCATCTGAGTTGACTTCAGGCCAACCCAATGTACTCATGGTCCCATCGCGCTGCTCAGTATGCGAATCCCCAGCTTGCCGCACCACGCGCCGAAGCTTCACCTGTCCGGGCCTTGCCAAAGCGAAGTCCCCGCTGGTTACGCTGTGGTCTTCGTCGAGCTGCGCAAAGCAACGCGGCGTGATATAAGGCGTGACGTCAATTGGGCCAAAACCGCCCAACTGCCATCCCGCCTTATATCCACCGCTAAACCCGCTTTGCTCCACTCTGGTTTCTTTCGTCGAGCTGCGTGGCGCAACGCGGGTGCGGTTAGCTACGCTATTGTGCTCGGGGCAAAGTACGCCCCAATCACGATAGCTAGTCTACCCGACCCGCTAAGTGCGCGCCACTGCGCTCTGGGCATAAAAAAAACCGCCATTGCTGGCGGAAAAGTTTGGGGGAACTTTTTTAGGAGTGTAAGTTAATGTGTAAGCATAAGGCTGACTACTGTTGCCTTAATATGGTTCTATTATAACCAGGAACTCAGAAGATTTTTCACCAACATTCATAAAAAATCTTTGTCGAAACTGGATTGGTGCCGACGAGTTAGCCCCACACTAGCCGACAACAGAAATCCCGATAAGCCGCATTGTGCCGGCGCTGAGCAGAGTTATCCCCCGTTAATAACCGCCTACATCAATGTTGGTATCATCATTGACCACCAACACATTCACCGGACTGTGACGCACCACATAGGCCGTGGTTGAACCGGTAAACAAGCGCTCCACCGCATTAGTGCCTGACTTGCCAATAACGATCAAGTCACAGTCATGGCGCTTAGGCGCGGTGGTGGCGATCACTGCTTTGGGATTGCCTTCTTGCACCACGCGCTCGGCGTTGATCCCAGCAGCCGCTAATTGTGCCGCCGCCTTGCTTAGCATCTCCGCTGACACATCGGCCAGCTGGCGATACACATCATAGTAATTCACATCTCGTGCATAAGTCGTGTAGTGATCGGCATCAACAACGTTTAACAACACAATGTCGGCATGAGCCAACTTGGCCAACTCCTGCGCATGCGCCAATGCCACATAAGCATTGTGTGAACCATCCAGCGGCACCAAGATCCTTTTAAACATCGAGCGGCCTCCTTAATTGCGCCAACGACAAATAGGGTCAACTTAATTGTAACAAGTTGCCCACGCCTGGCGCAAAAATCTGAACTGCCGCGAATTGCGTTATATCAGTATCAAATGTATACTGATCACCACAGCAACGATCGGGGGGAATCACCATGACAGATGTCATTCGCAAAGACGCCTTGGCGCGCTTGGCCCAAGGCGACGATACCTGTGCTAAAGAATTGACTTTGGCGATGTTTTCCGGCAAATGGAAGTTAGCGATCTTGTGTCACTTGAGTCAACATCAACATTATCGTTTCAACGAAATCAAGCGGCTGCTGCCGAAGATCACGCACAAAGGCTTGGCCAATCAGCTGCGCGAGCTGGTTCAAGATGACTTAATCACCCGCACCCCTGCCGCCAATGGCAGCAATATGGTCAGCTATGCGATCACACCTTTGGGCCGCTCGCTGATGCCGATCATCGATGCAATGCGTCAATGGGGTCAAGCGCGGATCGACCAGCTGCTGACGCAACCTGCCACTGACGAATCAACGACCCAACAATAGGAGGATTTCCATGCTTTACAATGCAGCCTTAGTGCTCGAAGGCGGTGCCATGCGCGGCCAATATACCGCAGGCGTCTTGGACCTGTTTATGCAGCACCACATTCAATTCAAAACGGTGATCGGCGTTTCCGCTGGCGCCTTGTGCGCCACCAACTACATCGCCAATCAGCCTGGCCGCACCAACTTGGTCAACACCCGCTACCGCGACGACCGCGACTATATTTCGTTGCGGCGCGCCTTGCATCGGCAAGATATCATTAATTTAGATTATTTATTTGAGCCGCATGACGGCGACTGGCAGGATTTTGACGAATATGCTTATCGTACCAGCCCCATGGCCTTCATCCCAGTGGCCACCGGTTTAGCCACCGGCCAGGCGCAATATTTTCACCATCCCCAAGGCAAGGACTTGCGCGCTGACCTCAAAGCCAGCTCAGCAATGCCTTTCGTCTCCAATCCGGTATTCACCGGCTTAGGCCTGTGCTTAGACGGCGGCGTTGCCGATTCGATTCCGTATGCTTACGCACGCGCTTGCGGCTTCGAGAAGATCGTCGTGGTGCGCACCCGGCCGCGCGGCTATCGCAAGACATCGACCAGTGCCGTGTTGCGCCAAGCCTATCAGCGGGCCTTCAGCGACTATCCGGCCTTTGCCAAAACGGCGATCGCCCGGCCTGACATGTATAACCATCAAGCCGACGAACTGTTGCAGCTGGAACACACCGGCCATGCCTTCGTGATCGCACCACGCCAGCCGGTTACCGTTGGCCGCTTGGAACACGATGTCAGCAAGCTGGCCACGCTGCATGCCACTGGCTTAGCTGATGCCAATGTGCAGTTAAGTGCGATGACGACTTATTTAGCAGGCTAGTATGGTTGACACCAGTGTATGACGCATCAAAGCGCTGGGCACACGGCGAAGACTAGTGCAAATCGTTTTGCCTGGTTATTAAAGGCTTTATCGCCAATATGTTTGTAATTAGTAATATTCTTTTCTTAAGGCAAGTTCACTTTTGATTAATATCAAAGCTAGCGTAAAGATAAGCGTCACTCCAATACTCGTCGCTGCATTGCTGATAAGTCCCCATTCGATGTGAAGATGGTTACCGACAGTAGCTGGTATCATGACTTGCTGAAATATCGTAAACACTTTAGTTGGTGTCCAAACACTTGGCAATAAGTTCTCCCCGATAAAATACCACGCCAATGATGTGCCATATGTCAGCAGCAGAGCTTGTAACATTGAAATATGCAGCTGTAATACGCATTGAAACAACACGCTCCAAAACATCATTATTATGCCTAAGGTTGCTGCAATTACCAGCAGCAGGATTCCGGTTTGCCAGGACCACTCAACATGCTGATTCATAAATAACCAGTAAATGCCAACGTGGAACACCAGTACAAGACCTGAAAATAATATACAAGATTGTAGTAATCTCAGCGTTTGCCAACGATTTATCGATTTTCTTGAGTGCCTAGTTATCCATGCAGAGTGACTAGGCGCCATATTGTTGTATACCGAAAAAAGACAAATCGGTATGATAAACAAGGCAAACGTACGCGCGTTGATGGTGGCAACAAACAAGCCAAAGATACTTTCTGCTTGAAGTGACAAGCCGCGTTTAGCAGGTGTCAGCCATAAGCTAGAATTCAGTAGTGAATCTGCTTCGCCATATCCCCAGATAATCACTGTCATTGAAAGGATCGCAAATGTACTAGATAGCCGTCGCATCACTGCTTTCTGCAATGAGATCCTCCTTTATTCTCGGGTATAGCTTACCATCTACCATTTCTAGAAAATCAGTGGCTAGTTCTAGTAAATCTTCTTTGCTGTGCGTCGCGATCACAATAATCCGTGATGGCGTCACCAACGATTGGATCAGCTTACGGAAATCGACCACTGTTTGAAAGTCTAACGCATTGGTCGGTTCATCAAGCAAAATCAAATCGGGTTTCTCGAATATAGCTTGGGCGATTGCTAGTTTCTGATTCATTCCTAAAGAGTAATTGCGAATTTTGACTGAATCATTAGCATCCAAGCCCACAGCTGATAGCGCCCAATCGATATCAGTCGGAGATGCCACATGCTTAATTTTAGCTAACACACTTAGGTTCTCCTTAGCAGTCAAGGTACGCTGTAATTGCACATTCTCGATGATTAGGCCCATACTTTCTGGAAAATCAATATCGTCACCAATCGTTTTGCCATCGATGCTCACAGATCCACTCGATGGCAGGATCAATCCTGAAATTGCCCGCAACAGCATGCTCTTACCACTGCCATTACGACCATAGATCCCATAGATATGACCACCATCGAGTCGGACATTGATGTCGTTCAATACTTTGTGCTTCCTCAGGTTCTTTGTATAGTGTTCAACTTCTACATACATTCAATAGACCTCCTGTTTCCGGATACTCAAGCAACCGATACCTACCAATATGGCTAATATTGCCAGTTCAGCCAGAATCGCCACATTTCCCGGTAATTCTAGTCGACGGGTATGGAACAAACCCAACACCGGAGAATGTAAAAGTTGTAAAGATAAGGTTCCTAATAAACAAACTAATAACGCGCCTAGTGCAGACCATTTGATTTCAAGAATAGTCTGGAACACAACTAGATTTTCGACTGCAAGAAGTTGCACGATGGCCAAGCTGCATAAACGCGATGTCACCTGCCGATCAAGCAATAATCCAGTAATTTGCAGCATAATCATAATTCCGCCTATGCACATCATGTTGCGCCAAACGATTTTCAGGTATGATTTGCTTCGGCTTTTGTCTCGAATAAGAAATACGACATTGTGGTGGTAAAAGGTTTCTCTGGAATACTCGAATGTCGGTAACAAGCATGTTAGCGCAAAAAGCATGACCAACAAAGTAGGAATAATCGCATACTCTGCATCATAAACTCCTAAGATAAAGGAACGTCCCCATCCATCCTGTAGATGCAAAGACAAGATGATGAGATAAAGCATCCCGACGCCATAATACGTAAGCATTCGTTTTATCATAATATCGACCCTAGAGGTAGTCTTTCTTCTGACTG
The DNA here is from genome assembly GCF_042847315.1 of Lacticaseibacillus jixiensis. Classification (NCBI taxonomy): domain Bacteria; kingdom Bacillati; phylum Bacillota; class Bacilli; order Lactobacillales; family Lactobacillaceae; genus Lacticaseibacillus; species Lacticaseibacillus jixiensis. The sequence goes on along the minus strand of NZ_BAAFPR010000009.1, from coordinate 128,306 downwards.
ATATAGAAGCTTATGCCAAACAGCACCGCTGCACACAGGAAATATGCCACGATTGCTTCTAACAGCTGGGCGACGACCGCTGATTTCACGGTGAAGTTATAGTAACGAACGGCTGTGTTTGCTGCTAAATTGAGTTGTATACTCGGCTGAATCCGCTCGATCGCATGCCCAATTTTCGGTAACAATGCGCCAATATTGATTAATACGAGTACCAACATGCACGCAACATTGGCTTTTCCTCTAGACTGGAGTGCGTACATCAAGATCTGCCACAGTTCAATCGCCAATATCAGAAATAAGAATTCAACGACAAGACAAGCAAGTAACCACAGGCCGAATATCGTAACATTTAGACTGGTCACCAGTCCTGGGTATGCGAATAACGTCACAGCTCCAATCAGCGTGACCATGCGTAATGAAAACCACCATGTGCGCTGTACCGCCAGCAGCTGTGTTTTCCAATAGTAGGCTTTTCTGGCGGTGCGACTGAGATATGGCGGCGTGATTGGCGCCGTAAGCATGCCACAGGCTTGGATAACAATGAATGGTGCCAGTATTTCAGGGATAATCCCAGTGTAGAAGGAAGTCATGGTGCCGATGCCGACATTAGCGATAAAGCTTGCCTGTCGGCTAATCGTTGTTTGAGGCCAAGCGGCGCTGCCTAACTGATAATATCCGAATGCGACGCTGAGTACCAATATCATCACGCACATGCCGGTTGCATATCGTTGAAGTCTACCATCATGTAATATCATCAGCAGCTAACCTCTTCCATAGAATTACGATGATCACGATCGCACTTAGCACAAAAGCACTGAACGACACAATCGCATAACTCAGTCCGTATTCGGTAAACGGTTGCATTGCCTTGGAAATATCATACTTTCCAAACCACCAAAGCTGCCAATACACAAGGAGTATCGGATAGCAGAGCTTCCGATTCGGAATACTGATTACAATGGCATTAATTAATACACCAAACGTAAAAATAATTATTGTAGTCATTAGCACGTATAATAGATATGTTAAAAGCCTGTGATCATATATCCAGTGCGCCATATTCCGCCAAGACGGAAAGACTTCTATCATGCTTTCTACCATCTTGACGTTCTGCGTTTTGCACAGCAGTGAAGTGATTCCCGCATTCAGTAAGAAAACAATGAAATAACTCCCGCTTATAAATACTGGGCCAAATAACATCTTCGTCTTTAAGAATCGCGATCGGCCAGAACGGCTCACAAGAAGCAGATCGATATGGTATCGCTTCTCGTTTAAGTACAACTCACTCACTGTCACGAAATAATAAATTGGCAGCAACCAAAGCAGCGTAATTGCAGCCATATGCCCTTTATTCGTAGATGCCAAGAGGAATTTAGCCTCGATGTAGGGTAATTGAATAAAATTGGAACGACTGGCGATAGCATCCTGAATCGCAATAACCGTTATTGCACAAATAAAAATCCAAACTACCATCCTGCGGGAATACTTATACCACTCACTTTTTACCATTCTTCCACCTAAAAAGGAGACAACCGTCAATTTACAGAGGTCTACTTAGTCACACGCTTATTGCTAGTATGAGCTATCTGCACTCCATGTCCCGCTGATCAAACGGGCAGCAGCGTTAAAGTTGTTATTCTCCGCTGTAATGTTATGCCAAGTCCCCTTGGTTAGTCCGGCACCCTTATGTGCTGCGTTATAATAGACTGGCGTGTCGTATTGCTTAACGTTCACACCATTTGAGGTGTTTACCGTCGCATTCTGGAGTTCCATCCACATTGTCATGATTGTGCCATTACCTTCTTCGGAATGCGTTAACGCTGTAGTAAACGGCCTGTCAGGATGACTAACCATTTCTGCAGCATCGTAGTCCTTATTGTTTGGTTTACTGGATTTGGTTGTTTGTGGTACGCCAAATGAGTAATTTGTATATGCAGCCGTGGTTGATGCACCAACGGCAAGCGCTACCCCAAACGCACTGAGTCCTAAAATTGAAATAAGCTTAACTGTTTTCATTAACTAATCCTCCTGCAGGTTCTGCAATAGCCACCTGTTTCCCACAACAGTTCACAATGCTTATAATTTATTATTATGGCAACTCTTTCCTTGTGTTATGATAGCGTTAATACTATTATTATCAATAATAGTATATACCAGGAAAACGCTTCACGCTAAGAATGTCAGAATTTTGACATCGGATATCGGAGGATATTATGAACGATGGTGAATTGATTCGGCGATTGCGCAAAGCCAGAGGTTTGACCCAAGCACAATTATCCAAGGATATCTCATCACGATCAGCATTAGCCAGCTTTGAACTACATAATACAGGCCTGCCTGTTCAGCAGTTTATTGCTTATTGTGATCGCTTAAACATAAGCCTTGAAGAGTACGAATTCTTGATGAATGACCATCACCTGTCTACAAAGAGAAAGCGGGCCAGCTTAGTTTCTAGAGGTTACGCGCAACCATATGATCCTGCAATCACACACCAACTCTTGTCGGATTATCATGTTTATCATGACTATTTCTTTTATAGTCTATATGCTCAGTACTATCTTGTTTGTGGGTATCGCGCTCAACAGAAAAGATTGAACCCTGAATGGTATTCGAAAATTATAGCCAAAGATATCAAAGAATCGATTACCCTCTATCTGGAGCGAATCGATACTTGGGATAGATTTGAATTAGTGCTGTTTTATAACTGCCTGTTTGTTTTTGACGAGGAATATATCCGAGTTAAGTTCAACCGTTGCGTCCAGAAGATGAAGCAATTCACCGACAATTCTAATTATTCGCAGGATATCTTAAACTTCTTAATTAATGGCATACAGCTTGCGATCGATCGACACGATCAGAAAAACTTTCAATTATTTTATCGAGAATTACAAGATACGAGTGTAATATATAACGATATTTCGCTTAAACTTCATGTAAAAGTATATCGAACGATCATCGCGGCTCGTCAGGGTATCGATGTTACAGACACGATACACGAATTGTCCACCGCGCTGAACTGTTGTGAAGCCACAGAACTGCAATCTTTTCTAGAGCAGCAACTGAATTAAAGCCCATGTGCCGTCACCCACTCGATGCATAAGATTGCCCCATCTCGCTCAGATCTGATTAGTATCGCTATCCGCCCAGAGTAGATTGCAACTATACGCTCCTGGATATTGTCCACAACGCGGCAGAAACATCACGGCTTGGCTGATGCCAATGTGCAATTAAGCGCCATGACGACTTATTTAGCAGGCTAGTAATGCTTGGCAGTTTTCAATGAGCAAGCCGGATTGGCCCACTTTTGCTGAAAATCATAAGCAGTGTTAGAATGAAATTAGGTTAACATAATATGTTAAACCAACCCACGATGGACGCCCGAACTCTGAGCGTCTTAATTTTCCCAGCTGCATAGCCGCGCCCATCGCCTTGAAAGGATGGGATTCTATGAAGCTTCTATTCATCAGCAAATATCAATCAGGCAACGGCGGCACCGAAACCGTGATGACCAAAACCTTCGCTGGTTTGGCCCAAACTAACACCATCACCTTTGTGCAAGGCATTGCCTCAGCCGACCAAACTTGGCTGCAGCGCATCGCTTCATGCGTTAAAATCATGCGCGGCGTGCGGGCCGGGGCGCCTTGGCTGCCGCTTTATACCTGGCGGCTGGCACACAGCGACGCGGACATCGTGATCGCCGTTGACTCATTTAGCATCAAGTTGGCCACTCACCTGCGCGCCTTGCTGCACAAGAATTACCGCGTGGTGTCTTGGATCCACTTCTCGCTAGCAGATGCGCCAAGTGTCCATATGCATGACTTGCTCAAAGCCGATGCCCATATCGCCATTTCCAGCGGCATTCAGAACGAATACCAACGCCTAGGCGTCTCAGCCAACCGCATCGGCCTCACCTATAACCCGACTGATCAAACCAACCAGCGTGTGACCCTGGATCAGTCGCCGGCATTCAAGCTCATTTACGTCGGCCGCATTCAGCTGCACGGGCAGAAGAATCTAAGCTACCTCTTCAGCAGTCTGGCCAAAGCCGCTGCGCCGATTCACCTTGATGTCTACGGCGGCGGGCTTGAACTGCCGGCGGCCAAGCAATTGGTGCATCACTTACACATCGCGTCACAGGTGACTTTTCACGGTTGGGTCAGCGATGTTTGGGCACATATCCACTGTGCCAATGCCTTGGTGCTGACTTCTAAGTTCGAAGGCTTCCCCATGGCTTTGTTAGAGGCATTAAAGCGCGGGCTGCCTGTAATTTGCCCGCATCTGGCCTCTGGCGCTGACGACCTAGTTGATCCTGGCCGCAATGGTCAGCTTTACGACGCAAGCGATCCAGCGGCACTGGCGGCTTTGCTTGATCAGCCGCAGTTGTTTACCCGCCTGAACCAGCCGCAAATCATTCACAGTGTCGCGAAATTCTCGTATGCCGCTTATATCGACCGGTATAACCAAGCGCTCACCAGGTTTGCCCAACTAGCGCCAAACCCGGCGCCGCTCGTCGCCAAAAGTTCTGCATATTCTGTTTGATTATCGTTTAAGACCAAGACATCTATTCCGCCCTCGCTTAGCATTGGTTTAGCCGCTGAAAGCATCGCACGAGAAGGTTTAGATACCTTTTTGTTAGATAAAAGAGCCGCCAAGAATCATCTTCCGACACCAGAAATTGTAGGCCACAATTTAGCCGGGATCCTTCAATGTGCTGATTGAGCGACGCAGAAAGCTTGCGCTAAATTCTTACCCCTACTGCAAAGAAGCTCACAACAACATCACGTTATCTCGACAAAATAGTCCGATCCGACTATTATCAAAGACAATCAATCTTTTCGAGGTAAAGTCAATGCAAGCCTATGGTCAAGTGTTTCGTCAATTACGCCGTGAACGCCATGTCACCCAAGTTTCATTATGTGACGGCGAATTCACCCAGTCTGCACTTTCAAAGTTTGAGCGTGGCACGACCATGCTAGGCGTTGACACATTCTTTACACTGCTGGCAAAAATCAACGTCAGCCCTGATGAATTCTTGTTCATCGCCAATGGCTATCAAATGGATCAGCAAACCAGGATCCGCGAAGCCCTAACTGCCGCTAATAATATCGGTGACTTCGCTGCCATCCGCTCGCTTGGCGCACAGCTTGCCAGTTTGCCTCAGCCAACGCAAGCTGATCAGCACTTACAAGCACTTGCATCCGCATGCCTCCAGCTTAAAGAGGCAGCCACACCAGCAGCCGGCTTAAAAGCCGCCACCCAAACCTTGGCGAGTGTGCGGGCTCATCTGATCCGGGTCGAAACTTGGGGCGTATACGAATTACGGCTATACACCAACACCTTGTATCTCTATACGCCAGAGATCTTGGTCGAATTAAGCACCATTGCGGCCAAGCGTTGGCAATCGTTTGCCGATTATCCCGCATTTGGCGGGGACTTGATTTATATGTTTATCAACACTGCTCAGTGTTTCATCAATTATGGTGACCTTGCCCACGCCCGCATCGCCCTCGAACAAGCTCAGACCAAAGCGACTTCCCGGCATAGCGTCTTTGGGTTGATTTTGTGCCAATATCTGCAAGGAACAATAGCGATTCTCGACGGCACACAACCCACCATTGGCCGCCAACAGGTCACGGATGCGTTGCAAATTCTGGAACGGATGGGAATTTCAACCACGCAGTATCGCGCTTCATTGTCACGACATCATATCTTAGTTTAGGAAGCGATCAGCTTGGCCATAGCGATCAAAGTCAACGCATCATTAAGTCTGGAAACAGTGCGCCGGTTGTACCTCGACACAGACTTTGGTAAGCCTGTGTCTTCAGATTCACGCTTAGCGACCATGATCGACCAAACCCCGCTTGTCATCTCTGCATTTGATGATGATCAGTTAGTGGGCATGGCCCGTTGTTTAACTGATTTCGAATATTTCTGCTACCTAAGTGACTTGCTGGTCCTGCCAGCTTATCAACACCAAGGCATTGGCCGTCAGCTGGTCACGGCCTTGCAGGATTATCTTGGCTCACGAGTCACCTTATCGCTTTGCGCTGCTGCTAAGGCCACTGGTTTTTATCAGAAGTTGGGCATCCATTCAGCCAACAATATGTATCGCATCCACAGAAAGGCGTAACTATGATTGAGATCAAGCACACCAAGATCACAGGCAAGCAACTCGCCGAATTATTCACTTCATCGGGTATCCAGCGACCAAGCGAGGATATTGACCGCATGCAGCGGATGCTGAACAATGCCAACGTCTTGCTCACCGCTTGGGATGGGCAAGCGCTAGTCGGCGTTTTGCGCGGCGTGTCAGACATGGCTTATTGCACCTTCGTTTCCGACTTAGCGGTTGCCTGCAAATACCAACACCAAGGCATTGGTTCTAATTTACTTAAGGCCCTGCACGCAGAACTTGGAGAAAATATTTCGATCGTCCTGCTTGGTGCACCAAGCGCAATGAACTTTTATCCACGCCTTGACTTTAAGCTTGAGGCTACAGCGTTCAAGCAAGAACGTGCTTTTTAACCATCTTTTCCAGCGCAAGCACGACGCTTATTGTGGTTTCAAACTCCAGGTATATGCTGCTTATCTTCTATAGGCAGCATTTTTTATGCGAAAAAAAGACGCCTCAAATTCAAAACAAATTTGAAACGTCCCTGATCGCGTCATAATCGTGCCAAAGCTTGGCGGATACACGCAATTTTGACGCGGCTGTAAAAAAGAAAAACCTGCCATACCACGGTTGTTCGCCGTAATATAACAGGTAAGACTTTATTTGTTGGTAAGACCGTACTTTATACGACTTTTTCTCAAAAGTTCTCAAAAAGTCATATGGAATAAGGCTTCACGAAGTTTATTGTCAGCGTCAACTTTCAAATTTTCTCAACAAGTTGCAGTGAATGCGTACAAATTCTCGTACACGAAAAATGTGGCGTAAGACCCTCTAGCTGACAAACTCCTAAGCACACAGGCATAACACCAGTAAATAAAGGTCACCAATGATTGCTACTCGTATATATAGAAGCAAATGAAGTCATTTCGACATTTCATTTGCTTTTTTCATACCCAATTTTCAATGAATGGAGACTAACAACTATGATGAAAACAGCCAGACGATCCGCTGTGATTGTCGCATTGGTATCGTTGTTCGTCCAGCTCTTTATCCCGGTCTCAATGGCGCTTGCTGCCAGCATGACCAACACCAAGGTTGCTGACTGGCGCAATACTTGGCACCTACATCTGTTCAATGGCTTACATTGGACGGACACCGGTATGTGGATGAAAAAGGTGGATGGCAAAGTTGCCTTCTGCGTGGAGCACGGCGTCGATCTCGATATAAGTGGCTCCGGCTACAACCCCAGCACTTACTCCGACAGTATGAAGGATCAACTAGCCAAGATTGCTTACTACGGCTACTATCAAAACCCAACCAACCGCAACTACGCCGTGACCCAGATGATTATTTGGGAAACGCTCGGCGATTCGTTGCTCACCACACCAAACAAGACCTATCAATCTGAAAAGAAAGCGATTCTCGATAAGGTTGCTGCGCATGATCGCAAGCCATCTTTCAACGGTAAGCAAATCACACTAGCAATTGGTGATTCAATCACCTTAACTGATACCAACGGACGGCTCGCTGCTTTCGCCCAGCAAACAGCGAACACTGCGAACCTCAAGATCACCAAGTCTGGCAACAAGCTCACCCTGACGGCCACTGCCCAGTCGAAAGAATCTGGTAAAGTCGCTTATGCGATTGCAAAAGCCGCTGACGTGGGCACCTCCTTCGTCTACACCAAAGGTTCTCAACAGAAGATTGTGAACTTCAAGCTCTCCAATAATGGCGAATTCAGCCTGCCAATCAAGGTCAACTTGAACGGCAATGTGAAGGCCAGGAAAGTTGATGCCGACACCAACCGAGCACTTCCTGGTGCCAAGCTCAAGTTTGAATACAATGGCACCACCGAGGAAGTCACGACTGGCACTGACGGCTATGCCGCTTTGAACGGAATCAAAGCAGGTACCAAAATCAAGATCAGCGAGGTCACTGCTCCTAACGGCTACGTCAATAAGGGCGAACTCAAAGAAATCACCATCGAACCCGGGAAGACCGTTGAAGTTGTTCTCGGCAACAAGGAGCAGCTAGGAAACGTGACCCTCGCCAAGATTGGTAAAGAGTTTGGCAGCGACATGTTTAATGCCTACTACTCATTGAACGACGCTGTCTATGGGATCTACACCAGCACCGGTACACGAGTTGGCGCGATTACCACTGACGGCAACGGCAAGGGAATCTTGCAGAACCTCAAGCTCGGTAGCTACTACGCACTGGAAGAAAAAGCTCCTGCTGGCTACGTTCTGAATACGACTAAGCTGCCATTTGAATTGAAGTATGCTGGGCAAACTTTCACGGTCACTACTGCTCACGTCGATACGGCCGATCAAGAACAACGTGGTACTGCCACCATCGAAAAAGTTGATGCCGTTACCGGTAAGCAGCCACAAGGCGCTGCCAGCCTTAACGGCGCTGTCTACGAGCTCTACCGCGCAGCCGATGACAAGCTCGTTAAGTCAGTGACGATTGCCAATAATTCAGCGTCCGTTTCCGGTTTGGAACTGGACGATTACTACTGGCAAGAAGTGAAGTCGCCGATTGGCTACATGCTTGATCCACAAAAGTACACTTTTAAGCTGGCTTACGCTGGTCAAAACGTCACGACTGCAACTGCTACCACAACGGTCAAGGAACAAGTCATTACTGGTGACCTCGACCTGATCAAGTACGGGAACTACGACTGGTCAACTCAAGGTAAAGGCACTAAGCCGGTCATGCTCAAGGACACCCAGTTCACTGTAACCAGCAAGACTACCGGTAAGGTTGTTCGTACCGGTCTCACCGATACCCAAGGCTACGTAAAGTTCACGGATCTGCCTTACGACACCTACACCGTCACTGAAACCAAGACCCCAACAGGCTACAACGGGATCAAGCCATTCACAGTCGTTGTTGACGGCACCCAAAAGTCCCAGCATTACACTATTGAAAACAAGGTGATCGAAGAAAAACTGCGTGTAGTCAAAGTCGATACCGAAACTGGTAAGACCGTGCTGCGCGCTGGTGCAATCTTCCGGATTAAGAACCTTCAAACCAACAAGTATGAAGTCCAGCCAACTGCCGGCAAGACCGGTACGACTGATAAGTTCGCGACCGACAACTCCGGCGAGTTGATTACCTCCGAAGCGCTCGGCTACGGCAAGTACCAACTCGAAGAAGTTCAAGCTCCAGAAGGCTATGTACTGGCTAAGGAACCAGCCAAGTTCACCATCGACGGCAGCCATAAGGACGGCATCGTGGTCATCAAATTCGTTGACCTCTCCCAAAAGGGTGTCGCCACCTTGACCAAGACCGGGGCTACCCCAGTCGCCGTCGAAAAGGTTGAAACTGAATACGGTGACCAGTACAAGTTCAAGTACGACTACACCGCCTTAGCGGGTGCCGAATTTGAATTTCGTGCTGCCGAAGACATCACAACGGCTGACGGCACAACTCGCGCACACAAGGGTGACGTGGTTGCTACTGGCACCACTGACGCTCAAGGGCAGATTCAGACCCCGGAGCTGTATCTTGGCAAGTACACTGCAACTGAAATCTCTGCGCCAACCGGGTTCATCATGAACCCTGATCCAATTGCTTTTGACCTCAAGTATGCCGGGCAAGCAGTGACGGTAACCGCCACCTCACTTGAAGCCAAGAACGACTTCCAGCAACTCGACATCACGCTCAATAAGCAGGAAGAAAGCATCTCGGGCTGGAAGGACAATCTCCCTGAAATCAAGAACGTCGCGGCGAACGGTCAAGTCTTCGGCTTATTCACGCAAGGCGAAACCACGATCGGCGATACTGTAATTCCATCTGAATCGCTCGTCGCCACCACGACGGTCAAAGACGGGAAGGCTGAATTTGGCGCGATCCAGTTGCCAGAAGGCTACTACTACGTCAAGGAACTTGATGCTGGTGAGAAGCACGACTTAAACACCACGATGTACGGCTTTCACTTCCACACCACCGATAACGAGAAGATCAAACACATCGACCTCAATGACAGCAAGGTGATCAACAACAAGCTCCATGAAAACGAACTGTCATTCAAGAAGATCAATGAAGTTGCCACGCTGGTTTCAGGTAAAGGCTACTCCTACGCGATAACCGGTAACGCTGCTGGTGCGATTTTTGAACTGCTCGACGCTGATAAAAAGGTCATTCAGACCATCACGGTTGGTAAGGATTCCATCGGTTCCATCAAGCACCTACCAGTCGGCACCTTCTATCTCCGAGAATCCAAGCCTTCTGCCACCAACCTTGTGCTCTCTAAGGAAACCCTCAAGCTCGTGTCTACAAAAGACGGCGTAACGGTCTTTGATAGCAAGGATAAGCAGATTGGCGAGACAAAAGCTGATACCAAGAAACCAACTATCGCCTTTGAACTGACCAACGACTTGATCAAGGGCACGGGCGAACTGACCAAGACCGACGTTTCTACTGGGAAGCGGCTGCCAAACACCAGCATCCGCATTCTGGACGAAAACGGCAAGACGGTTGTATCTGGTCGCACTGACAAGAACGGGGTCTTCTCCTTTGGCAATCTGCCTGCTGGCAAGTATAGTTTCCAAGAATACGATGCACCAAAGGGTTATGAGATTAGTGAAGCTCTCGTGCCTTTCGAGATCACTAAAGACGGTGAAATCGTGAAAGCAGTCATGACCGACAAGCAAACACCTAAGCCTGGTCTGCCACAAACCGGTAACGCGACGTCCGGCTGGCTCATCATCATTGGTGTGGTACTGCTGCTCGGCGTCCTCGCTGCAATGGTTGTGATCGGTGGTACCAAGAAGAAAGACGGCAAGTAACATGCGTATTTCTTCTATCAATATGTACCCCGATCCTGGTGGCGACGTGCTGCTCCAAGGCGACATCGTACTGGATCATGTGCTCATCTTGAAAAACGTGAAGCTCATCGAAGGTCAGTACCGCTGGTATATCCAGTTCCCACGATACGCTGATGGTCGCACAGTTCACCCAATCTCCAAGTCATTTTACGACTACCTACTTCAACAACTAACTGAATACTATCACCAAGCCACAGCCGAGTAGCCCACCTACCCGGATTTTTTAATACGAAAGGAAGGCTACAACATGGAACTCAAATTTGTTGCACCAAATATTGAAAAGACGTTCGGCCACCTGTACTTCGGTTCGCTCAAGCGCGAACTGTCAGAAGGTGATCGCGACAATCGCAAGGTTGTCTCCCGCACTTACGAGTTGTTCTCCGACTTGCAGCGTACCGACAACATCGAGATCACCATTCCAGCGAAGAAAGGCGACAAGGCCGAAAGCATTGAAGTTGATGCGCCGGTCACCATCATCAAACCGCGCATTGCGACTGTTGGCTACCGGATTGGTGAACAAGCCTTTGTGCGCTATATCTGCAATGCCGACGATATTGTCCCAGTCAAATAAAGAAAAGAGGTACCCACATGCGTTTAGCAGAAGGCATCGTTATCGACTTAGAAGAAACCTTTGGCGTCTTGAAATTCTCCGGCCAGCGCCGCGAACGCTTCGTGCAAGACGAAGACGGCAACCGTACCGACGACGTGAAGGAACGCACCTATGACTTGAAATCCATGAAACAAGGAATGATGATCCAAATTTCCATTCCGGCTGAAGCTGGGGTCAAAGACTTCAAGTACAACCAGATTGTTACTTTGGTTGACCCAGTGATTGACACCGTGGCAAACGCGAACTTCAATCGCGTTGAAACTTCGTGGTACATGAAGGCCAAGGATCTCGTAATTGCCACCGCACCGGTCAAGCCGCAGGAGAAGCCAAACAACAATGATAAGAAATAGCTCATTGCCCCATTCGTCGCGCGCGCCGCCCACTGCGGCGGTTGCTTACCACTAACGAAAGGAGTTGATCACAAATGATGACTTCCACCTTGACCGTAGTTGGTCGCGAAGTGTTCATCGATGACTATAACGAAGAAATCGACAACGACTACCGCCTTGACCCAGACGAGATCCTGCAAGACATGGTGGAGCTCATGGAAGAAAGCCCTGAATCCTACCAACACCTGCATATCGACAGCGAACAAACCAACGACGGCATGAATAAGCTGTTCTCGTTCACTTCATACGAGGGTGAGGATGGCTTACGGCTCTCGTATCTGGGCGTCAGCGATGAATAAGGATGTGAGATCGATGAAGCCACAAAATCTTGAAATCAACGAATTCATCGAAGACTACACCAGACTTGTCAGAACGGATGGCGTTCCCCCAAGCGCTGATTTTTTACGGGAATTGGTCGCTGATGCCGCAGCACAGGCAATGGACGGTCAATTCATTATCTGGGTTGATGACAACATGATTGATGACAAGCCAAAGGAATTCATTTTCAACTTGCTTGAAGACACCGTGATTTATATGGGTGTGGATTGAATTTCGTATTATCACAAATGAAAGGAGCTCGAAAATGTCCGCAATGAATATCGACGGATTTTTGGAAGACTACCCCGCGCTAGTTGACCCTGATTTCCACGACCCTAGCCCGGAAGCTTTGATCGACATGGTGCTGATGGCTGCCGAACAGGCAACTGCTGGCGAACCGTTTTCCATTTGGGTAGACGGCGAATGTACCCGCGATCACGAATCCAAAGAATTCAGCTTTAATATCGACACCAAAGACCGACAACCCGCTATCAAATACATTGGCGTCAAGTAACGCCCAAAGGAGAAAACTATGAACGATCAAGTAACTCTCGTCAACTTGGACGACTTTCAACTTCACTACGAACGCATTGCTGACTTTGACAACGGTGCATCACCCACTGGTGACGTCATCATCAACTTAATCAACGCGGCTAATCACGCGGTTCAAGCTGGTATGAATGCTTGTGATTTAATTTTAGCCAACGAGCAATGTGCGAAACCCGAAGCCTATCTCCAAGGCGCGCGCTTTAGTTTCAACGTTTCAAGTAGCCCACTTGGTCTTGTAATTGGCTACGACGGCGTAAATATTGACGAATGAAAATCACGTATCGCGGTACACGGGTCTATCCGCGTCAACGCAACCTGCTTTACAACACTGCGATGACCATTGTGGTTAGCTTGTGGGTAATTGGGGCTGTGATTGCCTATTGGCCGCTGCTAAGACAAATCAACTGGAAATTCTTTAGTTGGCCGGACGTGGTGGCCTTGCCTTGGTCATGGCTGCCGCTGGTTATTAACAGTTTATGCACGGCACTACTCTTTGGCGTTGGTCTGTGGGCTTATCGAACTTGGTTTGCGGATTCCTACAAGCAGATGGAACACCGCCAAAAGCTCGCCCGCATGATCATGGAGAACAAGTGGTACCAAACTGACCAGTCCAACAGCGAGAGTTTCTTCAAGGACTTAGGCTCAACGCGCACCAAAGAGAAGATCTCGCACTTTCCAAAAATCTATTACCAGCTCAAGGATGGGCTGATTCACGTTTCCGTTGAAATCGTCATGTCTTCCTATCAAGACCAGCTCCTGCACTTGGAAAAGAAGCTAGAGGCTGGTCTTTACTGTGAGCTGGTCGACAAGATCCTGCACGATTCTTATGTCGAGTACACCTTGCTTTACGACACGATCGGCAAGCGTATCACCATCGCTGACGTGACCTGTGAACATGGCTCCATGCAGCTCATGGCAACTGTGGCTTGGCACTATGACGCGCTGCCCCACATGCTGATCGCTGGTGGCACTGGTGGTGGTAAGACCTACTTCATTCTGACGCTGATTGAAGCGTTGCTGAAAGACGGTGCCCAGCTCACTATTCTTGACCCGAAAAATGCTGACCTCGCCGATTTAGCTGACGTGATGCCAGGGGTCTATTCCAAGAAGGAAGCCATGCTGGGTGCACTTGAAACCTTCTATCAGGACATGATGGCACGTAATGACGAGATGAAACAAATGAACGGGTACAAGACCGGCGAGAACTACGCCTATCTTGGACTACCCGCCCATTTTCTGATTTTTGATGAATATGTCGCCTTTATGGATATGCTTGGTCGCGATGCCATGCAAGTCATGTCCAAGCTCAAACAGATTGTCATGCTTGGCCGTCAAGCCGGCTTCTTCCTCGTGTTGGCTTGCCAACGGCCTGACGCAAAATATTTAGGCGACGGGATAAGAGATCAGTTCATGTTCCGCGTTGCGCTTGGGCGCATGAGCGAGCTGGGCTATTCCATGATGTTTGGTGAAACCAACAAGGACTTCTTCCAAAAGCCAATCAAGGGACGCGGCTACGTGGACACTGGCGGTAGCGTGATCTCTGAATTTTACACACCACTAGTGCCGCGCGGCTATGATTTCCTCACCGAAATTGGTGCCGCAGCCAATACCGTACCCGCAACCCCAACAGAACAGGAGGTGCCAAATGAGCACTGATGTCAAAATCGAAAACCGCACGCAATTCCTTAACGACTTTCACGAGAACGTGCCTTTCCAGTCTGATGAAGACGCGGAAGACCAACTCGAATGGATGGCAATGCACGCCCGCGAGTACCCGGATTCACGAATCTGGATGGGCGCTCCCGGCGGCCTGACCGTTGATCGCTTTCCGAAGCGCTTTTGGTTCAACGTCACTACTGGCGACGACGGTGGCTTGATCATGACTTACACCAACGTCGCAGATGAAGGTGATGAAGAATGATTACCCCACATTTTAGAAATAAGATGCAGTTTACAGAAGACTACGCCAATACAATCAAAGCTGGGACAATGAGTGATGCCGAAGACGCCTTGATGGAGCTTTGCGATTACATCGAGCCGTGGGAAGATGGCGATCACTGGATGGAGCTTACCGCTGACCGTACCGTATCGGGCAAACCCGTGTACTTCTGGTTCACGGCCGATATTTCTGGCAACAGCATGGTTCTCACTTACCATGACTGGGCGCACCATTACTAATCAGCTTCATGCCGTCACCAAAACAAAGCCTTTGAAAGGAGCAAGTCAATGACTATCCAATCTGTTCAGCAAGGCTGCACCCTGCCGCCACGCGCGGCGTGCAGCGCGAAAGCCGCAAGCGTGAGTGGCAGCGGTCGGCGCCAGCCGACCGCTTACCCCCAGTACTCTAACAGGGGGGTATTAAATACAACGTCTGTGCCTGAGCACGGGGTAGAAAGGTTGATATGACGGCGTTCATATAAAAATTAGCAAATTGTGGATGGCACCTCCAATCCACAATTTTTATTTATCAAGAAGGGAGTGAGCCATTCGTACATGGAAGAATGGACAGATACAATCAGGTCACGCCGAAAACGACTGGGACTGACCCAAGTACAGGTTGCCCGCCGGCTAGGTGTGACCTCGCATCATTTTAGCCAAATTGAAAGCGGCCGGACTAACCCTAGTGCGTCGCTGCAAATGGAAATCGACCGGCTGCTCAAGAACTGGAAAGATGAACCGGAACTAACGCTGATGTTTGACTACATGCGCGTGCGATTCCCGACCCATGACGCCAAGGCCGTGATCACCAAGATTCTCGGCTTGACCCCAGAGCACCTGATATTTGAGGAACATGGCTTCTACGGCTATTCGGCCATGTATATCTTTTCCAACATTCAGGTCATGGTGGCACCGGTTGACTCCAACCTCGGCACATTGGTTGAGATGAAAGGCCAAGGCTGCCGCGAGTTTGAAGGCATTCTGCTTAGCCACGGTGAGAACTGGTACGACTACTTCCTTCGGGTCGATGAAGCTGGTGGCATTTTCAAACGAGTTGATATTGCGATTAACGACATGGTTGGCCTGCTGAATATCCCCGAACTGGTCGATAAGTGTCTGAACAACGAGTGCATCTCCGTCATGCGATCGTTCCAAGGGCTGCAATCAGGAAAGCTCGTGGATCTCGACGAGGTTGGCCGAGGCAATACCCTGTACGTCGGCACGATGAAAAGCGACGTGTATTTCTGCATCTACGAAAAGGCTGCTGAACAAGCGGCCAAGCGCGGCATCTCGATTGCCGATACCCCAATCATCAACCGATTTGAGATTCGTTTGAAAAACGAGCGGGCAATTAAGGCGATTGAGAACATGCTGATAACCCGTGACGCTGAAAAGGTTGCGTTTGGTATCATCACCCGCTATATGCGCTTCGTGGATGAAGTCCCGGACAAAAGCCGCTTGAAGTGGCCGGTCAACGAACGTTGGGCATACTTCCTTGGCAAAGGACGCCAGCCGATTCGCTTAACCACCGATCCCCAGCCCTTTGACCTGAACAAGACCAAGGCGTGGCTCCAAAAGCAAGTCATGCCAACGCTCAAAGTCATCAAAGAAATCGACAACTACTTTGGCACCACTGACTTGCAGCTCATGATCAAGGACGCCGAGCTGACCGACAAACACCTCAAGCTGATTGAACAACAGACTGTTGGTAGCGAAGAGCTAGGAGGTGACATGTTTGGTCAATGACGTGCTGGCTTCCCACCCGCTGCGCGGTAAAGCATTCAAGGACTGTGTGCTGAACGTGTACGTCTACAAGGCAGCACTAGTCGGTGTCGTCGAACACAAGAAGTACCGGCGCATCTGTGACATGAATAGTTTTGGCTTCACGGCACAAGACTATATCGCTTGGCGGCACCAGCAACAAGAACACCCGGGGGCGCTAATTGGCCGCGATGGACGCGCCTTAAACTACGGCAAGTTACGCCGACTGCTTTATCAGACAGCCGAAGATTCAGGCTGGCCGGTCTTCGCTACACCGGTGGAAGACCTATTTTTCGATTAACCAACTCGGTCGCGATTGACCGTGACAAAACAATCGCAATTCAAAAAGGAGTGATGGTCATAAATTCAACTAAAGGAGTATCAACGCAATCGAACTAGACGTCATCTACAATCGCGAGTGTCTGGAAGGCATGGCGGACTTACCGACATCCTCCATCGACATAATCCTGTGCGACTTGCCGTATGGCACCACAGCCAACGCTTGGGACAAGGTGATCCCGTTTGAATACCTCTGGGGTCAATACGAACGGCTCATCAAGCCCCAAGGTGCCATCGTACTCACCGCAACTGAACGGTTCTCTGCGGACCTAGTGAAATCAAACCCAGCCTTGTATCGCTACAAGTGGGTCTGGATCAAGAATACAGTTACAAACTTCGTCAATGCCAAGAACCGTCCGCTATCCCGGTTCGAGGAGATTCTCGTCTTCTCAAAATCGGGTACGGCCAACTTTGGTAACTCCCCTGACACCAAAGGCATGAATTATTTTCCTCAAGGACTGCTCCCCTATAACAAAATCGTCAACTCGCGTAAGTATGAAAATTCCAATCAGTTGCACCCGTGGAACGCACCTGACAGTTACACGCAAGAGTGGACAAACTACCCGTCTGACGTGCTCAACTACAAGTCTGATCGCACCGGCTGGCACCCGACGCAAAAGCCTGTCGATCTCTTTGCCTACCTCATCAAGACTTACACCCAGCCCGGCGAGATCGTGCTGGATAACTGTATGGGATCTGGCACCACCGCAATCGCGGCAATGGACACCGACCGCCATTTCATCGGCTATGAAATTAGCGAAGAATACTGGCGGCGTGCCCTTGATCGTATCAAGCACCACCACGCAACCCAGACCGAGCTTTTCTGATTCGTCACTCATGAACCGGTCGCTGCTGACCGCGCCAAAACAGCGGCAATCTTGAAAGGAGCCTTAGTCACAAAACTAAAAATCAAAGGATGATTATTATGAATTTCGGACAAAACTTGTTTAACTGGTTCACCTCCAACGCCCAGAGCTTGGTGCTGATGGCGATTGCCATTATCGGGGTGTACCTTGGCTTCAAGCGCGAGTTCTCCAAGCTGATCGGCTTTCTCGTTATCGCGATCATCGCTGTCGGGCTGGTGTTCAACACCGCTGGGGTCAAAGATGTGTTGCTGAATCTTTTCAACCGCGTCATGGGGGCTTAGCCGATGGACGACATCAAAGTCTTTATTGCTAATCTTGGCAAGTATAACGAGGGTGAGATTGTCGGCGCATGGTTCACGCCACCAATCAACAATGAGGAACTCGCAGAAAAGTTGGGGCTGAACGATCAGTATGAAGAATACATGGTTCAGGACTACGAAGGCCCTGTTGTCTTTAGTGAGTATTCAACGATTGGCGAGATCAATGAAGCTGCTGCAGCCGTTGAAGCGTTGAAAGGCACCGAGATTTATCCGGCCATCAAAGAGCTTATCGGCGAGTGGTACGACAACGTGATCGAACTCGCTGCCCACAAGGACGACATCGCCTGCTATCACGTCGCGAACATGGCAGAGTTGGCCGAAGAACTAGCTGATGAAGGCTGGTTCGGCGACATTCCGCCACAAGTCGAAAACTATATCGACTATGCCAAGGTCGGACGTGACCTCGAAATTGAAGGAGGTTTCGTTGAAACACCTTACGGCATCTACCAATTATTAGACTAACTCTCTGGGCTGGCGCTGCAAAAGGCGTCAGCCTTTTTATCTCACTACGAAAGGAGATCACATGAAGAAAGTCAGATCCTACACCAGCATCTGGTCGGTGGAAAAGGTGCTGTATGCCATCAATGACTTGCAACTACCGTTCCCAATTACGTTTACGCAAATGACGTGGTTCATCGTCAGTCTGTTTGCGGTCATGTTGCTGGGCGACTTGCCGCCACTATCATTCATTGACGGCGCGTTTCTCAAGTACGTCGGCATTCCGGCTGGGCTAACGTGGTTCATGAGCCAGAAGACCTTCGACAACAAGAAGCCAATGGGATTCTTGCGGTCGGTGATCAACTACGCCATTACCCCGAAGCTCACCTATGCTGGTAAACCTGTGAAGTCGCAGAAAGAGAAACAAATCGCTGCTGTGACCTACGTTTGGAGGTACCACAATGAAATTTCCAATTAAGTATATCGAAGACAATCTCGTCTGGAACGCTGACGGCGAGTGCTTTGCCTATTTTGAATTGATTCCGTACAACTACTCGTTTCTAAGCCCTGAACAGAAACAACAAGTCCATGAGAACTTCCGCCAACTGATCTCCCAGAATCGCGACGGCAAACTCCATTTATTGCAGCTTGCCACCGAGGCCAGTGTTCGGGACACTCTCGACCGCTCGAAGAAGTTGGTCAAGGGGTCGCTGAAAGACATCGCCTTCCAGCACATCGACGGCCAAGCCGAAGCATTGACCGAAAACGTCGGGGACAACCAAGTGGACTACCGCTTCTTCATCGGCTTTAAGCTGTTGCTGAACGACGCAGAGGTCACCGCTAAGTCCATCTTCAAGGATATGTCCCTAGGCATTCGGGACTTCTTCGCCGAGTTCAACACAACGTTCGCTGGTGACTTCTTCACCATGAACAACGCAGAGGTGGAACGCTACGCCAAGTCCGCTAAGTTCCTTGCCGAAAAAATTGGCCGCCGGTTCAAAGTCCGTCCGCTCGATAAGAACGACTTCGGCTACTTGTTGGAGCACTTATACGGCATGACGGGTCAAGACTACGATGACTATGACTATCACTTGCCCCGCAAGAAGTCCAAGCACGACACAATTATCAAGCGCTATGACCTGATCAAGCCAACCCGCTCACTGATTGAGCAGCACCAGCGCTCAATCAAGATCACCCACGGGCTGGATAGCAGTTACGTGACGTACCTGACGCTTTCCGACATCGTGGGTGAACTCGAATTTCCCGGCAGTGAAATCTTTTATTTCCAACAAAGCCAGTTCGATTTTCCAATCGACACCAGCTTGAACGTTGAGATCGTGACGAACAAAAAGGCTCTGACCAAGGTACGCAACAAGAAGAAAGAATTGAAAGACCTCGACGAACACGCTTATCAGTCCGGCAACGAAACGACACGTGGCGTCAGCGACGCGTTAGATTCAGTCGATGAACTTGAAAGCAACCTCGACCAAACCAAGGACGCGATGTACAAGATCAGCTATGTCATTCGCGTAGCTGGGCGATCCGAAGACGAAATGAAGCGCCGCGCTGATCAGCTACTCGACTTCTACGACAGCCTCAACATCAAGCTCGTACGACCATTCGGCGACATGCTGGGGCTGCACAGTGAGTTTATTCCAGCCTCGAAACGCTATATCAACGACTATATCCAGTACGTGACCAGCGACTTCATCGCCTCGCTAGGCTTTGGTGCGACGCAATCGCTCGGTGAAAAAGAAGGTATCTACATCGGATATAACGTAGACACTGGACGGAACGTGTACCTCCAACCAGATATTGCCGCGCAAGGTATCAAGGGTACCGTTACCAATGCCTTATCCGCCGCCTTCCTTGGTAGCTTGGGTGGTGGTAAGTCCTTCTCCAACAATCTGCTCGTCTACTACGCCGTGCTTTACGGGGCACAGGCATTGATTCTTGATCCCAAGTCGGAACGTACCGGCTGGGCGGAGAACTTAGACTTTATGGAAAACGAGATCAATATCGTCAACCTGACCAGTGAGGAACAAAACCGTGGGCTGCTTGACCCTTATATCATCTTGTCTAATTTAAAAGATTCAGAATCGTTGGCCGTTGACACCCTAACCTTCCTCACGGGGATCTCAAGCCGCGACGCCGACCGCTTCCCGACGCTGCGCAAGGCGATTCGGGCGGTGACGCAAGCACCCGAACCGGGGTTGTTGAAAGTCATTGATGAACTCCGCCGCGAAGACACGCCTATTGCGCGCAACATTGCCGATCATATCGAATCCTTCACGGACTACGATTTTGCGGCATTGTTGTTCTCTGACGGAACGGCGCGGCGGACAATCGCGCTTGACCGCAAAATCAACATCGTACAAATCGCAGACTTAGTGCTGCCGGATGCCGACAAGACGCAGGAAGAATATATCACTGCGGAAATGTTATCCGTCGCCATGCTCATGATAATCAGCACGTTTGCGATCGACTTCATTCACCAAGACCGCGCCCAGTTCAAGATTGTGGACTTGGACGAAGCTTGGGCTTTCTTGAACGTGGCACAGGGTAAGGCATTGTCCATGAAGCTAATTCGTGAAGGCCGCTCCATGAATGCCGGGGTCTACCTCGTCACTCAAAATGCGGACGACTTACTCGACGAAAAGATGAAGAACAATATAGCCCAGAAGTTTGCCTTCCGTAGTACCGACATTACGGAAATCAAGAACACGCTGAACTTCTTTGGCCTTGATGCCGAAGACGAAGGTAATCAGAACCGGCTCCGTTCACTAGACAACGGGGAGTGTTTGTTCCAAGACATCTGGGGACACGTCGGCGTGCTGCACTTCGACTATATCTTTGAGCACCTACACCACGCCTTCGACACTCGGCCACCGAAACCCGTGGAGGTGATTGCTGATGACGAAAGCTAACCGTCGGCGGCTACTGCTGTTCCTCGGTGTTGTCGCGGCATTCATGTTGGTGTTGGTACTTGCCGGTGGGCAGCCGGTACACGCAGCGGGACTGGTAGACGATCAGTCTGGCGGCTCTAACGAGTATTCCAAGTACCCGCTGTCGCACTACCAGCTCGACTACTTTGTAGATACGAGTTGGGACTGGCTCCCGTGGAACTGGGGCGATGGTATCGGCAAGTCTGTGAGCTATGGCCTGTATGCCATCACCAACTTCTTGTGGACACTTTCTGTCTACCTCTCAAACGCTGCGGGCTACCTAATTCAGCAAGCCTACTCGCTGGACTTTATCAAAGATACGTCTGACGCGATTGGGAAGAATATGCAGCTCTTGGCTGGGGTGTCAAAAGATGGCTTCACCACTGACGGCTTTTACCCGGGCTTACTCCTGATGATCACACTCGTCGTCGGTATCTATGTGGCCTACACGGGCATCATCAAGCGTGAAACCTCTAAAGCCATTTCGGCGATCGTCAACTTCGTAGTGATTTTCATCACGTCAGCCAGCTTTATCGCCTACGCACCAGATTACGTCAGCAAAATCAATGAGTTTAGTTCAGACATCAGCACCAACGCGCTCAACACTGGCTCCAAGATGATTATGGGCACTGATACAGCCACCGATAAATCAGGCGTCGACGCGATCCGTGACACTCTGTTTGAAATTCAGGTGAAGCAGCCGTGGACACTTTTGCAGTTTGGCGACAGCGACGCTGATACCGTTGGCAAGGATCGCGTAAACACGTTAATGAAAACCGACCCGTTTGGCGACAAAGGCAAAACCCGTACCGACGTGGTCAAGGCTGAAATTGAAGACAACGATAACGAGAATCTCTCGCCAACTATGACGATCAATCGCCTTGGTACCACGACCTTTGTTGTCCTGTTCAACATTGCGATCACCTTGTTTGTCTTCTTCCTGACGGCAATGATGCTGTTCAGCCAGATACTCTTTATCATCTACGCGACGTTCTTACCGGTGTCGTTCTTACTCGCTATGCTGCCGTCCTTTAACGGATTGATGAAGCAGAACATTATGAAGCTTTTTAACACCATCATGACACGAGTTGGCGTGACGCTGGTGATCACGATGGCGTTCTCGCTATCGGCAATGGTCTACGGATTATCGGCCACCTCACCGTTCTTCCTCGTGGCCTTCCTGCAAGTTACCATCTTCGCCGGTATCTGGATGAAGCTCGGCGACCTGATGGGCATGATGCAGCTACACAGCTCTGACGCCCAGCAAGGCGCACAACGCTTCTCGCGTCGTGGGAACCGCATGCTACGACAGTTCGTCGGTAGTGCCATGGGTGGCGCAATGGCCGGACGCTTCTTGTCGCGGGGCTATGGCAAGGGGCGCGGAACACCGCAGCTCCCGACAGGAACGCAACGCGAACAGACTGCGGACGCCACGAAACCGCAACAACCCAAGAAGCCACGCAGCCAACGACTGGGTGAGAAACTTGCCGATGTATCTGATGTCGGCAACAAGCTCAAGGACAAGACTAAACGCGGCCTTGATCAGGTGAAGGACGCACCAACCAACGTTTTATATGGTCTGCATCGTGGTAAGCAACTGACTAAGGAGGCCGCCGAAACTGCGAAGGACAGCTTCAAGGGGCGGCGTGAGGCCAATCAGCAGGAACGCGACAAACAGCTTGAGCAGCGGCGCAAGCAAATGCAAGAACGCAAGCTCGCGATCAAGCCTAAAGCTGATCCTGAAAAGCCAAAACCAACGGCTACCAAGCCGCCGGTTGAACCAACTCGTAAGCCAACAACTGCCACCCCTCCCAAGCCAAAGCCGGAACAAACTGATACCAGTGGGCAACCTAAGCGTGCTGCCAAGAAGCCAACATCAACTCGGCCTCCACGTCCAGCCACGAAGCCGCAAGCAGATCCCACCATCACACCACACCAAGAACCCACTCCGCCAACGGATAAAACCAAGAAACCACTGACCCTCGTTTCCGAAAAGCCAGCCAAGCCACGCAACCCAAAGCCACAGCGGATCAAAAAGGCTAAGGGGCATAAGAAGCGATGAAACTATGGCGCTGGTTAGCGCTTGCCGCACTCCCGATACTGTTGATTGGCGGTCTGTTTTTTGCGGTCGTTGCCTCTGATGACGACGAAGACCAGCCTACCTCTGCGATCACAGCCGACGCAATGAACTTATCCGCTGAAGTCTACAAGCACAAGCTGACGGTCGAAAAGTATTGCAAGGAGTTTGGCATTTCAGACCAAGTGATGGTGATACTCGCCATCATGCAGGTTGAATCTGGCGGCAAAGGCGGCGACGTGATGCAAGCTAGTGAATCGCTGGGACTGCCGGTCAATACGCTAGATACCGAAGCGTCAATCAAACAAGGCGTGAAGTATTTCGCATCGCTGCTGAAAAGTATGAAAGCTGCGGGCGTGGATCTCAACACTGCCATTCAAAGCTACAACTACGGTGGCGGCTTTATTGACTACGTTGCTAAGCACGGCAAAAAATACACGCTGGAGCTGGCAACATCTTTTGCTAAAGAAAAGTCTGGTGGTAAGAAAGTCACCTACACCAACGCAGTAGCCAAAGACGGTTGGCGCTATGCCTATGGGAATATGTACTACGTGTCGGTCATCTCGCAATACCTTGTCACTGGTGGCGCAAAGTTTGACGACAAAACGGTGCAAGCGATCATGGACGAAGCGCTCAAATATCAAGGCACGCGGTATGTGTTCGGCGGCTCAACACCGACAACAGGGTTTGATTGTTCCGGGCTGACCAGTTGGTGCTACGGCAAAGCTGGGATCAAACTCCCCCGCACCGCTCAAGCACAATACGACGCCACGGCACACCTGAACATCAAAGACGCCAAACCCGGTGACTTAGTGTTCTTCCACTCAACCTATGACACTGCCGACTATGTGACCCACGTTGGAATCTATGTCGGCGGCATGAAGATGTACAACGCAGGTGATCCGCTCGGCTACGCTGACTTGAACTCAAGCTATTGGCAAGCCCATCTGATCGGCGCTGGGCGTGTGAAGAAGTAGGTGAAGCCAATGGATCAAAACGGTATCGGTTACTTTGACTGGATGGATCTCATCACCAACACCTATGACGATGCACTGCAAAAGGCACACGTCGATCTCAAATTCGGTGACAACCGCGCACTACGCAACAAGGAACTCGACTTTGCGTCAGGCGAGTGGGAACGCATCAAGTTCTTCAAACAACGCCTGCCCAATACCGACGACTTGTGCCACGTTCTTGATCGCTTCGTTGATCGAATGCCGGAAATGGAATACGGCCACCGACGCGAGTATCGCCTCGCTGTCGCGCATGAAGTAGCCGTTGATCGATGGCTCAAAGGCAAAGTGTTAGCACCAGAAGACCGCAAGTATATCCTCAACCGCGAACGCTACTTGGCCGAAGAATACTTCAACAATGACCGTGAACTCGGTCAGTATATCGAAACCGACTATGAAGGCTACAAACGAATCTCGCTGCAACGCCTGTTCGTACGGTTTCTCGATATTTACAATGACTTTTACCGCTGCTATGAAAAAAGAAAGGACAAGGTGAACAAACCTTGAATAAAGATCAAAATCAAAAGAAAGGCTGGTTCAAGAAACAGCCAGCCGTCCCAAAGCCGCCTAAGATCAGACATCGCGGCTTGCGTCGTCCGGTCACGCTGCTTTGCTGGGCGGTATTGATCGGTAGCACCAGCTTCGGCGTCTACAAGAACATGACCGCTATCGACACCCACACGGTGCATGAAGTCCAAGTGATCAAGACCAAGGTGATCGACACGCACGCCTTGGCGACATTCACTACCGACTTCGCTAAGCTCTACTACTCGTGGCAGCCGAGCCATGAAGCCCTCGATCAGCGGCAGAAAGCCTTGCAGCCGTATCTTGTGGAACAACTGCAATCGCTGAACGCGGATACGGTGCGGAGCGATATTCCCACCACAGCCACAGTGAGTGAGGTCAAGGTCTGGGACGTGAGCAAGACAGCCAAAGACACGTTCCGCGTACTATTTACGGTGAAGCAAGACCTCACCAAGGGCAAAGACAAGAAGTCAGTGACCAGCACCTACACCATCAACGTCATGCAAAATGACAACGGCGATATGGTGGTCACCAAGAACCCAACCGTTGCTGCGGAACCAGCAACAGCTCGAATCAAGTTACCAGACACCCAATCTGATAACACGGTAGCTAGCAGCACCGCAGACGACGTAACTAAGTTTCTCAAGACGTTCTTTGCTTTGTATCCACAAAGTGACCGCAACGAACTCAAGTATTACGTCAAGGACGGCACGCGGCCTATCGAACGCAATCTCAAGTTCGTGGAACTGCTAGATCCGGTCTTTAAGCAGACTAAGCGCGGTCTGACTGTCACCTTATCAGTGAAGTATCTCGACACTGACAATGATATGAGCCAAGTCTCGCAATACACCCTG
Source organism: Lacticaseibacillus jixiensis (assembly GCF_042847315.1). Taxonomy (NCBI): domain Bacteria; kingdom Bacillati; phylum Bacillota; class Bacilli; order Lactobacillales; family Lactobacillaceae; genus Lacticaseibacillus; species Lacticaseibacillus jixiensis. Next base: position 102,417 of record NZ_BAAFPR010000009.1, on the reverse strand, counting down.
ACCCTATCCAAGCAAAGCAACAATTGGTTTATCACTGACGGTATCTGACAAAAGACCCGACACGGCCTCCACGCAAGCATGCGCATGGGTCGTGCCGGGTCTTGTCGTTATTCTGCTTGCGTAGCAGTGTCACGGTCGCGGACTTTACGGGGTCTAGAATTTTTGGTGTTGGTAGTAATCAACACTGGAGATGCTAGACCCTTTTTAGATGACGGATTTACAATTCAAGTGCAACAAATTAGTCAAATAGAAAAGACTCATAGCCTGAGTCCTTGTAAAATGGAATCACCACAAGACCAACTACAAGGAGAACTCGACTATGAGTCCGTACACCCATCTTACCTTAAAAGACCGTGAATCGATACTGCTTGGTATCTCTACGGGCAAAACTCTTGATACCATCGCCAAAGAGATAGGTCGTTCCAAGAGTACAGTCAGCCGTGAAATTGCACGTAACGGCGGCTGGCGGAGCTATTCGGCAGCCACCGCTCAGGACCGCTACCGGCGGGTTTGCTTGGCTAGCAGGCGTCCTCGGATCCTCGATCGACTGGGGGCTGTCATTCGATATATCACGGTGCTACATTGGTCGCCTGAGCAGATTGCCGGTCGCTTGTCACTAGAAGGCAGTCCTATTCGCGTCAGCTATTCGACTATCTACAGAGGTATCTACCTAGATAATCTCGGCGTTCCATTGAAGAGCCATGGTGCTCGCGGGCTACCAAGGCTGCTTCGACACCGAGGCAAGACGCGCAAAATCAAAGGCACCATAAATGAACGCCGGGGGCGCTTCAATGACGTGCCATCAATTCACGACCGACCCCGGTCGGCAGAAAATCGCAGCTGGTTTGGTCACTGGGAAGGCGATACAGTACGCGGTAAAACAGGACACTCTGCATTAGTAACATTAGTTGACCGTAAATCACGCTATCTGCTTTCGAAGCGAACGGCCAACGCAAAAGCTGACACTGTTAGAGACGTCATGATTGAGCTGCTTGGTGCCTTACCAGCTAACCGAGTAAGAACAGTGACTCCTGACCGTGGAAGGGAGTTTGCCCGGTACAGGGAGCTGGCAGAACGTCTGAATACAAAGGTCTTCTTTCCTGACCCACACGCGCCTCAACAACGAGGAACTAACGAAAACACCAACGGACTGATTAGAGAATACTTTCCCAAGAACACAGACCTAGACCTTCAGAGCGACCAGGAAATTGAGACTTACATTGAACAACTGAATAATCGACCACGCAAGGTCTTAGGCTGGAAGACGCCATCAGAAGTCTTCATGGGTAAAAAGTTGCACTTGAGTTGACAATTCGTCAAGCTTAAAGAAGCCGGAAACAAATTGAACGAAGCATCTTCACTCACACCAGAAGAAAAGGAGGAACGCAAACAAGCCAAAATAGCCCTAAAAGCAGAAGTCATTTTGGAGGAACCCATCAAGTTTGTGAGCGGCCACGAACTTGTTGGCGCTTCTGGATTCGGCAGCAGAATTTACCAATTAAAAGATAATACCGTTATTTTCGGGCTTAACAATCCGGACCACTTTTGGATAACAGGCATAGAATTTGCAGGACTAAGGTATAATGAGATTCAAACTACCAAAAGCAAATCAGATACCAAGGGCAAATCCAAAACCAAAAAGCATCAACATGGATTTGGTGGAGCTGTAATAGGGACAATTCTTGCCCCAGGTGTCGGCACTGTTGCTGGGGCTATCGTTGGCAGCCATTCTGGAAAAGACAAAACAAAGGGAAGCAGCTCCACTATTGGCGAAGCGTCAACAATCACTTCTCGGATTGAGGACGACTCGTCTACTATTGTCAAGCTTACAAATGCTGCCACTGGTGAAAACGTTCAAATTATTCTTTTAACAAAAACTAGAGATTACCAGAGGCTGATGTCTTTTCATGTAAATATGGAAGTTATCAACAAGGACGATAGCGATGACCAAAGTGAATCGTCATCTCGTACGTCGGCGAATTCAAAAACCGATACATCGTCCTCGAGCCCTGTTGAGGAAATTCGAAAATATAAGCAGTTATTGGATGATGGTATTATCACTGCTGAGGAATTTTCCACAAAAAAGAAGCAGCTATTAGGGTTATAACCTGTAAAATCACTTTCTGTGACTCAAAATCAGTCCAAATACTGACGACTATAAAAGCTGAATATTTTGGAGGCATTATATATTGAAAACAACAAAATTAGTTGTTGGGATTTTGCAGATTGTTTTGTCCTTGTTTATCTTGCTACAATCATGCGCCGTGGGTGTTGGTAATGCTATTGATAAGTCAAAGGACGTGGGTGGAAGTGCTGGCTTTGTGGTAGCAATCCTGTTCATCGCTTCTGGAATTATTTATATTGCCACTCGCAAATCAGAAAAGCTTGGTGGTGACATTGCCGGTCTTGTCTTGATGATCATTTCATGGTTATTCGCGATCAGCAACGCGCATGTATATTCAGACTTGCAAATCTGGGGTTGGGTTTCATTCGTCATTGGTGTTGGCTTCTTCGTTTGGCACTTTATTGCACTACGTAAACAAGCAACTAAGTAATAATCGAAGCCCCTACTTGGGGCTTTTATTGGACTTGAATTTACAATTGAAGTGGAACACTAAGAAAAAAGACTGACCCACTAGGAGACAGCGTAGAATGTTGTTTGTCGAGAACATCATCTTACGGAGGTTTCCTAATGAGCCATTACAACCAGCTTACAGCTATTGAACGCGGTCGTATAGAGTCTTTTATTCAACTTGGACTATCTTTTCACGAAATAGCGACGCGCTTAAATCGTAGTGTTAGCACAATCTCCAGAGAAATCCATCGCTGTATCAAGGAATACAAGGCTTTAGCGGCACAGAAAGATTATCTCAAGAGGCGTAAGGCTTGTCGCCGTCCACGTATTTTTGAGAACGCTGAGCTACGACGTGCTGTTATTAATGCCATCCAAGATCATTGGTCCCCAGAACAAATCGTTGGAAACTACCAACGTGCCAATGGATCTAGCCCATTTAGTTTCATCACAATCTACCGAGAAATACATCGAAATAACCTTGGTATGCCTAAAAGTCACGGCGCAAGAGGAATTGCACGTAAATTGCACCACCGAGGTAAAACAAGACATAAGAAAGGCTACGTCGAGAAACGAGGCAAGATTCCGATTTCACACAAGCTGATTGAGAGACCCTCAGCAGCTAATATACGTTCTCGCATTGGTGACTGGGAGCTTGATACTGTCGTTGGCCGGGACGGTGGTGACGTTCTGGTCACTATGATTGACCGACGTAGCCGATTGTTATTAGCGCAAAGAGCCACAGGTAGGAAGGCTTTGCCCGTGCTTGAAACATTGAAAGCAATGTTCGCAAAGATCCCACATGAAATTCTGCATACAGTCACTCCTGATCGAGGAAAAGAGTTTGGACGGCATGGAGAGCTCACGGACCAGTATCAAGTGGAATTCTACTTTCCCAATCCCCACGCACCTTGGGCTAGAGGAAGCAACGAAAATACAAATGGATTGATCAGGGAATATATTCCCAAGGGAACAGACATCGCTACGATCACAGACGAAGAAATCAACCGAATGGTGTGGCAAATCAATACCCGGCCGCGCAAGATGTTCGGATGGAAATCTTCACTGGAAGTCTTCTGGTCAGAGATGTTCCACTTAGCTTTACAATTCAAGGATGCAAAACGTAGCAACTTAAACTTGAGGGCAATTGCCCGCAGAACATTCTTACACTGTATCAGAGTATCAGAAATAGAACGAATTTCATTGAACCAATAGAGAACATTAAAATTAGGAGGATGTTTTGACAACTAATAAAGCACACAATTTGAGTCTCTCAGCATTGATGTTAGCAGTATTGATCGTTTGCTCACAGCTAACCATTCCGCTTCCCATCGTTCCAATAACGCTCCAAACATTGGCAGTAGGCATCATCGCCACCATGTTGTCCCCAGGCTATTCGGTTTTAGTCGTATCGGCATATATCATTCTAGGCGCCATTGGTTTACCCGTCTTTGCCGGTCTTTCCGGCGGAGCACCTGTATTAGCAGGACCAACTGGTGGCTATATATGGGCCTTTCTAGTTTATGCACTCATAACCTCGCTACTGTTAAAAGTAACTGATAAATCGGCATTTGCTGTATTTCTTATGAACGCGATTGGGGCGATTGCTCAACTGTTCCTTGGAACGCTTTGGATTCAGTTATTCATGCATGCCTCAATTTTAAAAGCCTTCTCTATTGGCTTCTTCCCGTTCCTTATTCCCCTAATCATAAAGGTGATACTTGTAACGGCAGTATATGAAGGACTAAAAAAGGCAATCGTTTCATTTGTTTGACCCCCAAGATCAACAACTCTTCTACTCGCATCAAATTAATAGTTAGTGCCTGGTGATTTAGGCTGCGGTTTCTGACCGAATTTCAGTCACTTTATAGTTGATTTGATAATGCAGGTCACCCTGTTCGGCCACAATAGAAATTGGTATAGAAAAAAGCTTAAGGAGGAGGTCGATATTTGCCAATGCAATCGCGCTATCCACCGTTACCACCAAGGACTCAGCCGTTCTGGTGTTCACTAAGTCAAGCCCAAGTGAACCTTTCAAGAAGGCAAACTTGCGCTCAATGGCACCGCGACGATTTTCCGCACTGACATCGGCTTTGCGCTGTTTCGGATCCACATGTTTGGGCTTTCGACCCAGCTTTGGCCCATTAAGTTTAATGCCTAGCTTCTTACACAGATTGATGTTATCTCGCGTGCGATAGAGAGTATCGACCAGCACCTCATCCGGATATTCACCCACTAGGTCAAAAGCATGGTCAAGCGTTACTTCAAGATCAGTGCTTTCGTTAAATGAATTGAAGTCGAAACGCTCTACATCAATCACGCCATCCAACATGGAACAGTCAATCTTGGCGCCAAACTCAACGGACTGCTTTGCCTTACCTCGCACGATTGGCCGGATATACGGCTGTTGAAGGCTAACGATGCGATTCTCGACATGGTGAGTGTGGTTCTCAAACATGAAGAGCTGCTGCTCATAGACTTGTTTAATCACTTCCAGACGCTGTGCTTGCCAATCAGTGAGCTGACCGCCTTGCGCAAGCAGTTCCGCCACATATCGCAGATCTCTTCGGATGTATTGTAGCTGAGCCTGAAGCTGTTTGCGGCGTTCCTTGTTTTGACGCCGCGGTTTCCTCGAAAAAGCGGTCCACTTACCTTTTGCTTCACGTCTGTACGTCCGCGGAATTTCCACACCTAACCCGTGGGCCAGATCTGTGACCATTTGTTCGAGCTTCAAACGACTCTGGTTAAGCAGCGTTGTATCTTGGGGAGGATCTGGTGCAAACAGTGTGAGAGATGACCATCTAACCAGCTATTGATCCTATGTTGAAGGTTATGCAGCTAACAATGCTTCTAATTCGTCCACGACTGAGAACCCGATGAGACTTAACTCTCGTCGGGTTCTTTTGCGTATTGCGTGAACAATTTCCACACCGCTCAACGTTGCACTAGCGGTTCGAATGCTTTGAAAGCTTGCTGAGCGGACACGATGACGTTTAATGAATCGGTGGTCCTGTTCAATCAAATTATTTCGATATTTGGAACATTGGTGGGCTGATTTGCTCAAATAGTCTTGCTTTATCAGGTGCTTCACTGCTTTCAGTGTTGCCCGATATTGATCAGTGACTAATCGATCAGGCCGACCATTGGTCGTCAAGAGACGCTTCAAAAAGTGATAGGATGCGGTATAATCGCGGTGTTTTCGCAGCTCAAAATCCATGGTCAAACCGTTACTGTCAATAGCGCGATACAAATAGGCCCAACGGCCTTTAACTCGAATATAGGTCTCATCGATTCGCCAACTTTTAGCGTGAGCTGTTTGATGCCGACGCCATAGAGCCTTAAAGATGGGGCCATAGTGATGAACCCAACGCATGACCGTGGTGTGATGAACAGTGATACCCCGATCCCGAAGCAATTCAACGATGTCACGATAGCTGAGACTGAATCTGAAATAGTAGCCAACGGCTACTAAGATGATGTCCTTTTGAAAGTGGCGTCCCTTAAAGTGATTCATGCGCGCAATCCCTCGTTTCTTGGCACCCAGTATACTAAAATCAAGTCAGCGAGGAAAATTTGCACCAGAACCTTGAAAAGTAATTGTCACAGTTAAGAATTCATATTAGTCGTTTACGAAACGAATGCACTTGCGAGATAAGCGACAACACTATGGGTATTGACCACAAACGCACCATGTTCACTATTCACGCGCAACGCCTCATGCGCATCTAAAAGCGGCAACGCTTCGGCCAGCGTCAAGTTGCCGCCAACCGCATGCCGGGCCGAAACATCCGCTGCAAATGGTGCTAACTGACTGAGCGTGACCTGCAGACCCTGATTAGCTTGCGCTCCCTTGAACAAATCCGCCACGAAATCGTTAGCTGGATTAGTCGCAATTTCTTCCGGCGTATCAACCTGCAAGAGTTTGCCACCGCGCATCACGCCGATCCGATCACCAAGTTTCATCGCTTCAGCCATATCGTGGGTCACAAAAATGACAGTGGTCTTCAAGGCACGATGTAAATGCAGCAGCATGTCCTGAAGCTGAGTGCGGGAAATCGGATCTAATGCTGAGAACGGTTCGTCCATCAAGACCACCTTAGGTCGTGATGCTAAGGCCCGCAAAATACCGATGCGTTGCTGCTGCCCGCCGGATAATTCGCTTGGCATGCGATTGCGGTACTCGGCTGGCGGCAAATCAACTGTTGTGAGTAACTCGTCTGTTGCCGTCCGAATTTTTTGGCGCGACCAGCCCTTCATTTCGGGGATCACGGCAATGTTTTGCGCCACTGTCATGGTTGGAAACAAGGCGATCTGCTGCAGGACATACCCCAGATGCCACCGCAAGTCGCGCATTTTGTAACTGGTGAGCGGTTTGTCGGCAAATTCGATGACGCCGCTCGTTGGATCAACCAAACGATTGATCATTTTCAGCGTCGTGGTTTTGCCGCTGCCGGAGGTGCCGACTAGCACAAACAACTCCCCTTGATCGACCTTCAGGCTAAGATCGTTGACCACGGGCTTGCCGTCATATTCCTTTGTGACGTGTTCAAGACTGATCAATGCCATCAGCGCACCTCCTTCAGCAAGCCATGCTGAACCAAATAGCGGTGAGCCACAGTTGCGGCCTTTTCGTTCTTCACACTCACGGCATAATTCATGGTCTGCATCTGTTTTTCCGTAATTTGACCAGCCAACTTGTTCAATGCAGCTACAAGTTGCGGGTGTTTTTCGGCAAAGGCCGTCCGCATCAATGGTGCACCGCGATAAATCGGAAACAACCCCTTATCATCTTGCAACGCCACCAGATGATATTGCCGCAATTGCGCATCAGTCGTATACCCATCGGTCAAATTGATCTGCCCGCGATCTAAAGCTTGGTAACGCAAGGAAGCATCCATTGAATCCACCTTAAACTGCAAGCCGTATTTTGATTGGATGCCCTTATACCCATCTTGCCGGTCAATGAACTCTAAATCAAATCCGGCGCGAATGGATGGTGCAATTTTTCCAAGATCGCTAATGGTATGCAGATCATAACGCTTGGCAAAACTTTCCTTAACGACTAAAGCATAGGTGTTGTTATACGCCATCGGTTTGAGATAGCTCAGGCCTTGTTTAGCAAGCAGTTTCTTTGCAAGTGGATAATTATCTTTACCAGCCGTCACCTGTTGTTGCTGAGCGGCAGATGGTTTCGTCAAACTTGCCAGAACCGTCCCGGAAAACTCAGGGTATATGCCGATCTTATCGGTTCTCAACGCATTGTACAAGAAGCTCGTCTGTCCAAAGTTCGATTTCAACGTGACCCCGACATCAGGATCAGCTTTTTGAATGAGTTCTTTGTACATATTGATCAAAATATCCGGTTCACTGCCTAGTTTTCCCGCAATCGTGATAGTTTCCTTTGGTGCGGTCACATAAGTGTATACTTGGCTGCCAACCATACCAAAGATGGCAACCGCCACAACCCCGACGCTGACCTTCCAACTCACTTTTTGCATGACATTTAAGAGCCACGAAAAGACAATCGCCAATAGCGCTGCTGCCAAAGCACCCATTAAAGTTAACGCCGCATCATTTCGATCAATACCTAGCAAAATGAACGTGCCTAAGCCACCGGCGCCGATCAAAGCTGCCAGCGTCGCGGTACCAATAATCATGACCATTGCCGTCCGGACGCCCGACAAGATAACCGGTAAGGCGATGGGCAATTCAACTTTGAACAACTTCCGCAATCGACTCATGCCAAACGCATCGGCTGCTTCTTCATAGGAAGGATCAATATCGCGTAAACCGATATATGTATTTTGAAAAATCGGCAATAAAGCATACACCACTAAAGCAATAATCGCTGGCAGTGTCCCGATACCCACAAACGGAATCAACAACCCTAACAAGGCCAACGAAGGAATGGTTTGCAAAACACCAGTCACTTGCAGCAGCACTGCCGCGGTTTTGTGATGCGTCTGGACCCAAACGGCCAATGGAATCGCAATCACAACGGCGATCATCAAGGCAATTAAAGATATTTCGATATGTTGCCCCAAGGCACTAAGCAACTCGCCGTGCCGTTCAGAAATTGTCCGCCACAAATCAGCCATGTTATGCCTCCAAGTAATTTTTATATATATAAGTAAGCTTAACATATTTATAGTTAAATAACTAAATCTGCCACATAATATAGGAAGTGAAGATCCATTTATAAAGAACTCATTCTGGATGTAAGCTGATTCCTGAGACAACTTTTAAGAGAGGGTATAATGAATAAATTGTCTCTCAAAAGGAAGGAATTTTTACATGCCAACTCGTTACGACAAAGAATTCAAACAAAACATTATCAACCTATATAAGCAAGGCGAATCAGCTGCCCAACTGGCCAGAGAATATGGCATTGGCTATTCAACAGTTCATAAGTGGATCCAGGGCCAGGCCAAAACTCAATCCGGTAAATCGCCAGACGAAATCAAAGCGATGGAAAAGCGACTGGCTTCGCTGTCTGAGGAGAACGAAATCCTAAGAACCTGTCTAGTATCTGCTGAATCTGGTAGAATTGTGGAAAACCGACTGAGGAGTTTGTCATGCCAGATTATCCAAGCAATATTTCTCGAGCGCAATTTGCGTTAATACAACCTGATTTAGAAAACTTCCGCAAGCATACAAGACCGCGTCGTTATGATCTTTATGACGTATTCAATGCCATCCTTTACTCGCTTCCTCAATTTTCAAGTCAAGTGCAACGATGATAACGAATTCTTGATAGTGGTCTAGGCTGTTACGCCATGCATCGGTAGTAATCGCATGGGCGAAGATAGTTCAGAATACGTCTGGGACGATGGTTCAGTGCGGATTGGACTGCTTGAATTTCAACCAGGGTAACTGCTCTGAGAGACTTCCCTTTCGGGAAGAATTCCCTAAGCAGTCCATTGGCGTTCTCGTTTGTGCCACGCTCCCAAGGCGAGTACGGATGTGCGAAGTAAATCTGGGTTCCAACAATCTCTGATAACTTGGCAAACTCGGAACCATTGTCAAAAGTGATACTCTCAAATTCCTTGGCCCCGTAGTCGTCGATTGTGTCCTGCAAGGCTTTAAGGCAGGTGCCCGCATGATAGTCAGGAATCTTGACGATGATCTCAGTCCGGCTGTACCGTTCTGTGAGCGTCATTAATGCTGGCTCATCAGCTAAGCGAATACCTTTGACCAAGTCGCCTTCCCAATGTCCCACGCCTGTGCGGTCATTCACGGCCGCAGGACGCAACTCGATTGAGTCGCCGTATATCTTCTTATTCTTGCGCTTGTGGGCGTTCTTATAGCCTTTGATGCGGCGTCGGAGCTTCTTGGGAAGTGTCATGTTGTCTAACTCAAGCAGCCCGGCGTCGATGTAGCGATACACAGTTGTCGTTGAAGGGCAAGCCTTGCCCTGGTCGCGATAGAAGTGTACGAAGCTATCAACGCTGTGTACGCGCGGCTTACGAGTAAGCTCCCTGGCGAGAGCCTTGAAGAACGCACGGCCGGTCTTAAGAAAGGCGTAGTGACCGGTTCTATCGCGTTTACGGTCGTGCATGGCTTGGGCAGTTTCCGCAAGATAGACTTGATGCGAGTGACGCTTCGAGTCGAGCTGAGTTACAGATCCACGCGTGATTTCTCGTGAGATTGTCGCTTTACTGCGATGAAGCTTCTGTGCAATCACGGTCGCGGTGTCACTAGCAGCCCGAAGGGCCTGAATTGTAGCACGGTCGCTAAAACTGAGTTGTTGGTAATGCTTGTGGGTGTTAGTCTGAGAGTGGGTCATGAAGATTCCTGCTTTCTTGTTTAGCTAGTACTAACAAGAATAGGTCTTCATGGCCTTTTTGGTCTAGTCGTCAGGGTGTTGCACTTGAATTGTAAACTGGGGTCCTTTACTCGCTTGCTACAGGGTGTCAATGGCGTGAATTACCGCACGATTTCCCAGAATGGCACACTGTCTACCGCTATTACGATATGTGGCGAGATAAACCAGACCCGACAGCTGATTCGCTATTAGAAAGGCTTTTAAAAAAACTGTTGCTTCCTATCGCTTTGCATAGGGCCGATCGGCCCGAACATGGTTCGCAGCTTTAAACATCATTGAAGGAATTGCGACCCCATTTTTTACAACGCTTTTAATGGCAATGATTCAACAAAGTTATCCAGCAGAAGAGTTAGGGCGGATTCTAGGCGTTTTGAATTCTTTGTTGAATCTAGCTGGACCAATTGGCTTAATTTTTGCCGGTCCCCTAGCTGATGTGATTGGCATTGAACGCCTATTTGTGATTGCAGGAATCGGTGCTGCCATTTGCGGGGTGGTCGCGGTGTTAATGCCAATTACCAGGCAATATGACATTAGGCTGCATCAAAAATTGGCGAAATTAACTGAGCAACCAGATAAGTAATTAACATGATGATCATAAAGAGGAGAAAGACCAGACTACCAGCTGATCTTTCTCCTCTTTTTGTCATCACTTAATTACACGTTTTTAATCTTTTCACCAGTCAATCCCATCGCATTAATTGCCACGATAATTGTCGACATCGCCATGACCGCAGCACCAACGGCTGGGTCTAGAATGATTCCAATAAATGACAACACACCGGCAGCGAGTGGAATTGCGACAATATTGTAGCCTGCTCCCCACCAGAGATTTTGAACCATTTTCCGATTTGTGATTTTAGCCAAATCAAGAAAATGTAAAATATCGCTGGGTTCTGATTTAACCAACACAACATCAGCGGAATCAATGGCAACATCGGTTCCGGCGCCAATTGCAATTCCAATATCGGCCGCGGCAAGACTTGGTGCGTCATTTACGCCGTCACCAACCATGATGACGTGATTGCCCTTTGCTTGATAATCAGCAATAATCTTTTGCTTATCATCTGGTAATAGGCCTGCATGGAATTCCGTCAATCCTAGTAAGTTAGCAACGTGTTCCGCGGCTTTTGGATTATCGCCAGTGAGCATTACGGGGGTAATTCCTCGCCTCTGAAGACCACTAATTAATTCCTTAGCACCCGCTTTGATGGTGTCGCCTTCAGCAACCATTCCTTGAACTTGGGTGCCCTGCAATAGGAAGCTGACGGAATTACCCTTAGCAGCCCATTTATCAGCAGCGGCCTCGTCAAACCTGATCCCTTGCTTCGTTAAATAGTTACCATTAACAATCGTATAGTCAGTGCCATCAACATTACCGGAAATACCAACGCCCGGAATATTTTGAGACTTTTCAGCCGCAACGACTTCAATGTCCTTCGCTTGGGCTTCAGTAATGATTGCTTGGGCCAGCGGATGATTCGAATTATTTTCAAGGGCGGCCAGTCGGCTTAATAACGTTGTTTCGTCAATCCCATCATTTGGAATCAATGCATTCACCGTAAATTTACCTTCTGTTAACGTGCCAGTTTTATCCAAGAGAACGTGGCTAACATGTTGACTTGCTTCAATGGCTTGGCGATTTCGAACTAATAGCCCATTTTGAGCGCCAATCGTAGTAGAACGAGAAACCACTAATGGAATCGCTAATCCTAATGCATGCGGGCAAGCAATCACGAAGACGGTCACCATGATCGTCATTGCAGTCGCCAATCCCTGGGGTAACCAGGCAAAGAAAGCAATAATCCCAACAACAAATGCCGCGTAAAATAGATACTTGGCAACTAAATCAGCTTTATCTTCTGCTTTAGATTTAGTTTGCTGGGCATTTTGAACCATTTTCATTACTTGAGAAAGATAGCCGGAGTCACCAGTACCACTAATTTTAACCGTTAGCGTCCCGTTATTGTTGGTTGCACCACCAATGACCTTATCGCCAACGTTCTTGGTAACGGCAGCAGATTCACCGGTTACCAGTGCTTCATTCACGGTCGACTCCCCAGCCGTAATAACACCATCGGCTGGAATACTCTCACCTGAACGCACTTGGAAAGCTTGACCAACTTTTAAATCAGATACTGGCACTTCTTTTGTTTCACCATTATCTGTAACTAGATGGGCCGTCTTAGGCAACAGGGCCGCCATCTTTTGTAAGGCATCCCCAGCCCCCATCAATGCATTCATTTCAATCCAGTGTCCTAGAAGCATAATTAAAATCAGGGTTGCAAGTTCGAACGAAAAATCCATTACATGATTTGCCGGGTTCAAGAAGTTGTTGGCAATAAATGCGTACAAACTGTAGAAATACGAAACGGAAATTCCAAGGGTTACTAGCGTCATCATTTCAGGAGATTTATTCTGAATTTCCGCTTTAGCCCCCTTTAAAAATGGCATTCCGCCATAAAAGTAAAGTGCTGTATCAAACAAAACGATGATAATGCCAACAATTAGCGGTGAACTGAAACTAAGGATGGAAACGTTTAAACCCATGATTGGTGCTAACAGTAAAACTGGAATCGCTAAGACAACGGAGACCCAAAATTTAACTTTCAAATTCCCCATATGCATCATTGAGCCACCGTGCATCATCATGTCAGTCCCAGCCATATCCATATCACCGTGATTCATGTTCATTTGGCTGTGATCCATTTCAGCCATATCGTGGTCCATGTTCATTTGATTATGATCCGTTTCGGTCATATCGTGATCCATATGACTCATATTTGATTCATTATTTTCCATATTCTTAGCACTCATGTTTTTCATGTTCATATGGTCCTCTTTATTTGCCATGATTATCGACCCCCTAAAAATAAGTGTGCGTAGCAAAGCGGTTAGAAGCCGGAATATAAGTTCCTTGTGTGGAAATCCCCGGGCTCGGGATTTTTCCACCAGGTTCTTATATTTAGGCTTCTGCTTTGCGGAGCACCATGCCACTATATGAATGAGAATTACGACAAAAATTCATAAGTTTCCGCCATCAGAAATCCCAGATTCTGGATTTTTGTGCAGCAATCCTAAAAGTAAACAGAACACCACAGTCTTAACACGTTTGATCACCCGGCAAGCAGTTACACTGAACTTCCTCGGGCGCTGTTTTGGCCTTTTCAGCTAGAATCGCCTGTAAGTTCGCAATATCCGCCCGTGAGAGTTCCCTTGACTGAATAACGCCGGCAATTGTTGAACCAGCCCGCATCGCACACATATGGTCAAACAAATCATCTGCCGCTGCCGCCATTGATTCCTTCTCGCCAACAACCGGCTTATACGTGAATGGTCGACTGCCGCCATGCTGCGCAACCGCCTGTTTTTGAATCAACCTGTGAAGTAGCGTTTTGGTTGTTGAAGCTGACCAGCCTTCTAATTCGTTCATAGCATCGATTATTTCACGACTAGTCGCATGTCCCATTGTCCAAATTGCTCTCATAACCATCCATTCAGAATCGGTGATGGTTACATTCTTTGCATCCTTCAATTGGCTTCCTCCATTAATTGAATTCTAAGTTTACGTTTGTAGTCTCTTAACACTTATTAGTTTACAACTGTAGTCACAATAATGCAACCTTTCTGCCAGAAAATACCATGACACTAAAAAAACGTAAGCACCCAATAACCGACCGCCTGGCAAACTAAGAAGGGGCGTAATCCGCATTCTCAGATTACGCCCCTTCGTTGTTCAAGCAATCTCTTGTTTTGATGGCTTCAGATACTGATTCCAAGGTGAATAAGACTCAGCTTGTTCTCTCGTAGGAGAAGTGGGAAGCTGCGACAGCTCGTGCAGAAGACGTTCGATGTAAGTTCTTGGATCCAGTCCGTTGGCCTTTGCGGTCTCAACAATCGTCATCCAGATGGCGTTGGCCTCGGCACCCTTCGGGCTCGTCGCAAACAACCAGTTCTTGCGACCGATCACGAAGGACTTCATGTTTCGCTCTGAAGCGTTATTACTCAGATCGATCTCGCCAAACTCCAAGACACGGTTGAGCATTTGGCGCTGATTCAAGGCGTAGGTCAAAGCGACGCCCAATCGCGACTTTGGCGCTGGAGCGGCTTGTTCACACCATGCCCAGAACTGATCGATCAGCGGTTTCAGGTCGGTCTGTCGACACTTCAGACGCTCCTCTGGCGAGAGAAGGCGCCACTGTTCTTCCAAATGGAACATCTGGTTGAGCAGCTCTAAAGGCTTCGTGCGAGTGAACTTACCTTTGACCTTCACGGCGTCATCGTAGAACTTGCGTCTTACGTGGGCCCAACAACCAACCCGGATGACGCTGTCGCCGAGGAGATTATAACCGGCGTAGCCATCACACTGCAGGACACCCGTATAACCTGAGTAAATTTGCTGGGCGAACTTACCGGAACGGGTATTGCCATATGCGTAGTAGACGACCTGCTGGTCGGCGAGACGAATACTGCGCTCGACCCAGATGTAAGACTTGCTCCTGGCAGACTTGCCAGGTTCTCTTAACACTTGGAATGGTGTTTCATCACCCTGAAGAAATCGCTGCGATAAGAGATGTTCATGCATTAGATCATAAACTGGTCTGACGATTTCTGCGGCGTTAATGACCCAGTTGGCCATCGTTGTTTCGCTGACGATCAGGCCAGCACGCGCCCACTCCAATTTCTGGCGGTAGAGTGGGGTCCCCAGAGTATATTTCTGATGAAGCACCTCGGCGACTAATGATGGGGTTGCCTCGCTGTGAGGAAACAACGCCTGCGGCGCCTGGCCTTGATACAGGTGAGAGACGCCATCGGATTGTTCACAGTCAGCGCACTTGTATGTCGCTTCATAAATGTTCTCAACATAGAGTCTACCTGGAATGTGTTGCACGACCTGGCGAACAAAGTGTTTGCCGACCTTTATCAGCTGATGTCCATGTTCGCAAACG
Source organism: Lacticaseibacillus jixiensis (assembly GCF_042847315.1). NCBI lineage: Bacteria > Bacillati > Bacillota > Bacilli > Lactobacillales > Lactobacillaceae > Lacticaseibacillus > Lacticaseibacillus jixiensis. Next base: position 87,074 of record NZ_BAAFPR010000009.1, on the reverse strand, counting down.
CTGCTTTCGCGCTCAATAACCGTTTCTTCAACCGGTAGATTGACATCAATGGTTTCAACGCGGCGCCGTTTAGCTTTACGCTGGGTTGACGTTACGACTGCTTCTTCGCTTTGTTCCCCAGTCTGCTCTGGGTCCGTAAAAACACTACTGTCCTCCAACAGAGAAAGCTGATTCGGATCAACCAGCTTCTCTGAATGAGACCCGTAGAGTTTCCGAGTTAAATATGCGACCTGTTCCGTCAGGGCCTGAATTTGGTCAGTCAGACTCCCAACCTGTTTGGTCAGTTCGCTATTTTGCTCGAGCGCCTGTTCGAGTAATTCTTCAGTCGTTTTCGCCATCGGCGTGGACCTCAATTCATCAAGATGGGCTGAGTGTACCACTGATACGACAGGCTTCCTAGCTTTATTTAGTGGACACTTTACCAGAATTCGGCGCCTGTCTTTGTGGACAGTAAGGCCGAACTGTGGACTCCAGTCCCCAGCCCGATAACAGCCGTTCTAGTTGTTTTGCGTGTAGCTTTTTCACCTCACTTTGGGTCGTTGGCCACTGAAGTCGGCCGTCTTCGATCCGCTTATAGAGCAGTATGAATCCATCACCAGCCCAGTAGAGGGCTTTGAACCGATCCTTGCGTGTGCCACAGAATAGAAATAGTGCTCGACTGTATGGGTCAAGTTGATATTCTTCCTTGATCACGCCAGCCAAACCATCGATGCCGCGACGCAAGTCGGTCTTGCCACAGATCAGATAAATGCCGCTTAGTCTACGCACATCAATGAGCATCGTTGAACACGGCTTTCAGTAGGGCGTCAAGAATGTAACCCTGAATCCGGCCATAGACCACCACGGTCTTATTGTCACCAATCCTGACCTGGAACGCCTTAGTCGGCACGCTCTGAGTCTGCCGGCGTTGATTCTCTTCCAATTTGATGCGAACAATCTCTGGCTTCTCATCCAATAAAAATCACCTCATCATATTTGATGAGGCAATCATATCGCCCAGAAGCTGGCATTCATATCCGGTCTGTTATTAGGTGCTTACAAAAAAACGCCTAGATAATATTCCAGGCGTGGTTTGATACGATATGTTAAATTAATGATCTGGGAATTTTTGGTTTTCTTGTTAGTATGGTGAAATGCCTCTTAGAACCTGTCTAGTATCTGCTGAATCTGGTAGAATTGTGGAAAACCGACTGAGGAGTTTGTCATGCCAGATTATCCAAGCAATATTTCTCGAGCGCAATTTGCGTCCTCAATTTTCAAGTCAAGTGCAACGATGATAACGAATTCTTGATAGTGGTCTAGGCTGTTACGCCATGCATCGGTAGTAATCGCATGGGCGAAGATAGTTCAGAATACGTCTGGGACGATGGTTCAGTGCGGATTGGACTGCTTGAATTTCAACCAGGGTAACTGCTCTGAGAGACTTCCCTTTCGGGAAGAATTCCCTAAGCAGTCCATTGGCGTTCTCGTTTGTGCCACGCTCCCAAGGCGAGTACGGATGTGCGAAGTAAATCTGGGTTCCAACAATCTCTGATAACTTGGCAAACTCGGAACCATTGTCAAAAGTGATACTCTCAAATTCCTTGGCCCCGTAGTCGTCGATTGTGTCCTGCAAGGCTTTAAGGCAGGTGCCCGCATGATAGTCAGGAATCTTGACGATGATCTCAGTCCGGCTGTACCGTTCTGTGAGCGTCATTAATGCTGGCTCATCAGCTAAGCGAATACCTTTGACCAAGTCGCCTTCCCAATGTCCCACGCCTGTGCGGTCATTCACGGCCGCAGGACGCAACTCGATTGAGTCGCCGTATATCTTCTTATTCTTGCGCTTGTGGGCGTTCTTATAGCCTTTGATGCGGCGTCGGAGCTTCTTGGGAAGTGTCATGTTGTCTAACTCAAGCAGCCCGGCGTCGATGTAGCGATACACAGTTGTCGTTGAAGGGCAAGCCTTGCCCTGGTCGCGATAGAAGTGTACGAAGCTATCAACGCTGTGTACGCGCGGCTTACGAGTAAGCTCCCTGGCGAGAGCCTTGAAGAACGCACGGCCGGTCTTAAGAAAGGCGTAGTGACCGGTTCTATCGCGTTTACGGTCGTGCATGGCTTGGGCAGTTTCCGCAAGATAGACTTGATGCGAGTGACGCTTCGAGTCGAGCTGAGTTACAGATCCACGCGTGATTTCTCGTGAGATTGTCGCTTTACTGCGATGAAGCTTCTGTGCAATCACGGTCGCGGTGTCACTAGCAGCCCGAAGGGCCTGAATTGTAGCACGGTCGCTAAAACTGAGTTGTTGGTAATGCTTGTGGGTGTTAGTCTGAGAGTGGGTCATGAAGATTCCTGCTTTCTTGTTTAGCTAGTACTAACAAGAATAGGTCTTCATGGCCTTTTTGGTCTAGTCGTCAGGGTGTTGCACTTGAATTGTAAACTGGGGAGCGCAATTTGCGTTAATACAACCTGATTTAGAAAACTTCCGCAAGCATACAAGACCGCGTCGTTATGATCTTTATGACGTATTCAATGCCATCCTTTACTCGCTTACTACAGGGTGTCAATGGCGTGAATTACCGCACGATTTCCCGGAATGGCACACTGTCTACCGCTATTACGATATGTGGCGAGATAAACCAGACCCGACAGCTGATTCGCTATTAGAAAGGCTTTTAAAAAAACTGTCGCTTCCTATCGTTTTGCACAGGGCCGATCGGCCCGAACGTCGTTTGTGATTGTTGATGCTCAAAGTGTTAAAACCACTGATTTAACGAAAAATAGTGGCTACGATGGCGGCAAAAAGATTTCAGGGATTAAGCGTCATATGGCGGTCGATATTAACGGTTTACCACAAGCCATCCTCGTGACACGAGCTAATGTATCAGATCGTTCAGGTGCATTGGCTATGCTTAGTTTGGCTAGCCAAAATTTAGAGCTGGTTCAGCATGTCATGGTTGATGGTGGCTACACTGGCAATGACTTTGCGGATCAGGTGAAGCTCATTTTGAATGCTAAGACGACGGTAGCTAAACGCAACGAGTTGCATATGTTCACGGTGTTACCGCAACGATGGATCGTTGAACGTTCATGGAGTTGGCTAGACAAATGTCGGCGACTTTGGAAAAACTGTGAACGTGCCCTTAACAGCAGTCTTCAAATGGTTGTATTGGCCTTCCTGAAGATAGTTCTTAAAAGATACTAGACAGGTTCTTAATCAGGTGCAATCCGATTTGGTGAAGCAGTATCCCCGCCAAATTACCAACGTGCTTACCGGTGAAGTGGTCGATAAGGCCAATCACAAGCGCCAGTTAATTGCGATTCAACTAACATCTCGCGGTCAAAAGTCACGCGCAACCATCCAAGCCACGGCCAATAAACTTGCCAAAGCCAACGATGTGGATGCTGTGATTCAATTTGTCCAATCCTGAAAAACGATAGCCGGCCTTCATCATTTAAAATGGCCGATCCTTAGCCTAAATGTCCCGTTCCAAGCCGTTTGCCTTGCGATCACGGTCATCGTACAGATACCACAGGGCACTCACCAGGAAAATCCCCAGCCCCGTCAAAACCAAGGTGACCGAAAAACTGAGTGTCAAATACATGGTTACCAACAGTGCCAGAACTGGAATTGTGAGTCCGCCGGGAAGTTTGAACCCCACCGGCAATTTACTATGATGCCGTAATTTGATCGCCGCTAAAATTGTCGGCACGTACTGCACAAATGATGTGAAGACAATGCAGGAAGCCAGAAATAAGTAGTTGCCGGACAACAAGAATAACGCGCAGATCACAACTGATAGGATCAGTGACTGCAGCGGGACCCCGCGTTTATTCTGCCTGCCCAGCGTTCGCGGCAACAGTTGATGTTCGGAGGCCAGTGAACTGGCGATCAGCGGAGTTGAAAACGAAACCGACAAAGCAACGCCGAGAATCGAAATCAGCATCCCCATCAATGCCAGATCATAACCCACCGTGCCGGCAAAGTGACTGAAAGCCACGGCAATCGGCACGTTTGCGGCGACCAGACCACTACCGGCCACGCCAATTGCCGTCAGCTGAACCACTAAGTAGAGCCCGGCAGCCGTTAATAGCACGCTGATCAGTGCCCGGGGCAGCATTTTTTCGGGATTTTTCATCTTGGACGCGGCAATTGGTAAGAACGAAAAACCAGTGAACATGTAGAATACCATGCCAAATCCCTGGTTAAAGCGGCTGAAAAGTGGCGTCGCTGCTGGATTTCCCGTTAAATTTCCAAGGTTCGCCGGATGAATAAAGAACAGGCCAATCACGACAAAGGCCACCAGAACCCCCACTTTAGCGATCGTCGAAACGTTGTCAACCCAGTCCATGAATCCGGATCCCATGAGGTTCAGACCCGTTAATGCGGCTAAAATGCCAAGGGCGGTAATCAGATACGGCCCGTGCTGGTTAAGCACCGGAAAAAGGCTCCGTAAGCTGGTCACAAAGGCCGATATTTCCGTTGCCATCGTAATAATCCCTAGTAACCAGGTAAAGATACCGATCTCAAAGCCGGCAAACCGCCCGAATGCCGTGTAGGTGTATAACCAGGCGCCACCATCCCCGGGGATTTTGCTGGCGAGGTTTGCAAAGCACAGGGCGATCGATAAAATTGCAATCCCAGCAAGCGGCATGACAACCATGCTCAAATCACCGAGCTTTGCGTAAACCCGGCTGGGCATTAGAAAAATACCAGATCCAATGATGCCGTCAATTCCCAGTAAAAAGATGCTGAGGGCGTTAAGTTGTTTGTGAGTTGAACGGGCCATGGTGAGGACTTCCTTAAATGAAGCATTTCGCCAAATGTAATCGCTTTACTAGTTACTGTTAGCTTACCATTTTATCGTTTGGGTGGCGGTAATTATCGCTTTACCCACCATCAAGACCCTTCCAGATGCTGAGTTATCTTAAATCATGAATACATAAATACGCAATCAAGGCCGAAACACCAGTTAAAACGCTTGTGCTTCGGCCTCTTTAATTGACTGTTAATTAGTCTAAGAAGCTGTCCAAGATCTAATTCAGTGACCAGGACAATATCACCCTCACGAATATAGGCCAGCATTTTTTGCAGTTCTGGCCGATTAGTGTTAGCCCCACTTAATTTATCCGTAAATAATTTATCAACGTCTTTTAAAGCCGCTAACTGCCGATCTAAATGTTGCTCCTTGGAACTCACGCGCGCATAACCAATTTTAGTTATTTTCAGACCTCCTTTTGGACAGTTCTAATAAACATTTGTAATTCCTAGTATAGCACAGAAACAAGAATGGCCAATAGGATATACCCTAGTGGCCTTTTAGTAGGAGGACTATCATTTCATTTGTTCATCTATGTTCAATTGAATTTCATGCTTAAGTTTATCTACGTAGCTGCCCAAACCTTTATCAAATAACAATTTTATATTGCAAAAGTCAGTTATAGATTTGAGAGCATTTCCAACAAAGAGTGTACTAATAAATCTGGGTCTAGAATTTTTGGTGTTGGAAAGTATTTCCATTCCAAAAATTCTAGACCCGATGAAGTTGGTGACTGTCTGTACGACATCTGCTGGGCCAAACGTATAGACTGCTGCCTGATTGGTTCCTAAATCGTTGTAATAGTTCACCTAAAGCCCTTCTTTATGCTGTTTCAACTCTGTCCCGGTACCGCTGATGGCTCTAGCCGAGAAAAGTACTCGGCAATCACGGTTGCCATGAGTTGCCGCCGCTGATTGAGAAAATCTGGATAGGTTGAGAAGTTGCCGTTCACGATGTCAACCGGAATTGCATTCTCGGCCAACCCTTTTGCAGCCGAAAATTCAGTTACTGCTGGATCCTTCATATACCGTTCTGGTGCCAAATCACTGATCTGTAAATTTCGGGGTTGTGTCAACCAGCAATAATTGGCAATTTGATTGATCTCATTCTGTTGTGCACCATGCTTACGCAGATACGCCTTGGGGAAAATATGGTGAATATTGCCCTCTTGACTTATCACGGTCCGCACCGTAACATCCTTTTCCAACCAGGCAACGGTCTGGTTGTGTACCTGAGCCATTTGAAAAATTCGCCAACCGTTGTTCTGCGTACTTTGAGTGGCTAAATTATTCGGTAATTGAATTGTCCAATAGGTCTCTGGCAGTGCATCCGCAATTTCTTTTTCCACTGCTGCAACGACATCAGCACGGTGAAACAGATGACTATCCTGCTCCATCTGTGTTTCACTGGAACCACTATACCGGCCAGTCAAAGCGGACATAATAATCCACTGTTTAACCAGTGACTCGCGGACAGACTGAGGTATGTCGTTTTGTCCTTTCAAGATCAGAAACAACATATATCCAGCATTCAGGAACGCCGTGCCATTGAATTGCAGCTTACCGCTGATCATGCCGAGACTTTCCAGAATCATAATAAATCGGCGAAAGTCTGACTGATTAACAAAGTCATCAATTCCTTTACCCAACTTACTATATGCCGCCGCCATGGCTGTTTCCGTGTATTTCTTGGTCTCAAAATCACGGCCAGAAATCAGGGCAACAAGATCTGCATGTTTTCCTCGACCAAAATGGCTGCCCAAAATCACATGGAAAATATCGCCAAAGGTCGGTTGATAAAGGGTCGTGTTTTCGCTCACGATCCAGGCAATCTTCTGCATTGCCGCCGATTGTGCAAATTTTGGATCAGACTCTTGAATACCAGACAACGCCGACGCGTCAGCTTGCAGATTGGTGAAATATTCAACCATTTTTCGTTGAATATTGCCTTGATGCAGAGTGTCCGCTGACATCTTAGACATGATGAAGTCCGCAGTGGATAGTCGGGTCCCCTGTGAATTAATCCGGTTAAAGATTTCAGTCACCTGATCAATCGTCAGCGCATCTGACAGGCTGATATTGCCGACGCCGTATGACGTAATGCGCTTCAAATCATCGATTGCGCGCGCCACTTCGTCTGGTGGGCAGTCATTTGCCTGGGAATAGGCGGTAATGAAATTGAAGCTTGAGAAGTCGTCCGCAAAAACTTCCGCGATATCACTGATCCAGCGTTTGTCCTTCTGGAGCAAAGCATTAGCCGTTTGAAATTCCCTGGTCAAAGGATTAAAAGCAATACTAATCCGCCGCCGCTTAAATCTTCGGTCGATAATCTTCTGCCCCGACAATGCGGTGGCTAATGCTGTGAGACGCTGCTGCCCATCGATCACGATCTTCTTTCCAACAGAGATTGACCCATCTTTAAGCCGAATACCGGGGTTATTCCAAGTGATAATGTAGCCAATCGGAAAACCATTAAACAACGAATCGATTAGATCCCGAACTTTGGTCGAGGGCCACACAAATGGCCGTTGCAGTTCCGGCAGCCCAATCTCCCCAGAGTTAATCCACCCCAATAATGTACCAATCTGACTATTCTGTACGTCGTATTTCGAATCTGCCACGGCTGATTGCCTCCCTTATACGTCTACGCTACTGCTGCACACCCAATGCCTTCATCACCGCATCCTCAATCGTGTTGTAGAACTTCAGCGAGAAAGCCGCAATCAAATCTCCCGGCACCGTACCCAATTCACTCGTGGCACTGGATGGAATCAAGACCGCCTTCGCCCCGCTATCCAGGGCCACCTGTAGCCGATCTGCCAGACTATCCATCTTTTTGATAGTCCCGCCAATGGAGAAATCCCCCAGGATGGCTAATCCGCCGATGACCGGCTTGCCCACTGAAATGGATACCAGCGCAACATAGGTCGCCAACGACAATTCCGCCGCCATGGCGCCATTATTCATGTTGGTCGCATTCACAATGTAGTCATGCTGCGCCGGCGCAATATTCTGACTAACCTGGGAAAAATTGGCCTTGAGGTAATTAAACGCCGTATCCATTTCTTCCTTCGCCAACCGATTGGACTGAATCCCGGTCCAACTCGTCTTCCCGTTGCCGGCCGTCATCTGCGACTCCAATTTTATCAAACTCAACCGTTCATCCGCATCATAAGCAACAGTGTAAACTTGGCCAGGCTTGCCCTCATTCTCAGGAATCAAGCCTGTCGACCCCTGCTCTGGCACCGAAACGAAATGTTCGTCAAACGTTTCCTTGTCGATGTAAGAAAAGTTAACATCGTAAAACTCCATGCCGCCAATTTTCTTCAATTGTTCTTTCACCCGCCGGCGCATCTCCAGCGCAAACGCCAAAATCTGGGCAATGTCGTCCTTCGTGAACTTACCATCTGGATACAGCAGCTTCACCATCCCAGACACTGTCTTGCGTACCGCAATCGTATCCCGCTGGTTCAGCTGATTACCCAGGGTGAAGTACTTGTCGAAAGCATCGCCGTAAGAAATCTTCCGTAGGGCCCGCATGACCTCCGCGAAATAGTCCGTGATCAGGCCATAGGCGTTCGTAAAGAAATTCGGCCGATACTTCGGAATCTCCCAGCCAGGCAAGTAGTTGTGAATCCGGTCCAAAAAGGCCGTGTCGTTAGCCATGACAGCGGGAAACGGATCAAACAGATTGGACGTCCGCATCACCACGTCCACCGGCTGATTGATATTCCCAACAAAGACCATCCCGGCCGACGCCTGGATTTCGTCCCGGCCCCGAGCAAAGGAGCCAGAGGCCATGTAGTCCTTCATGATCTGCACGCCATCGTTGTCCTTGAACTTGATGCCGGCCACTTCGTCAAAGGCCACGACGTCCCACATGCCGACTAGCCCCACTTCATGCCGCGCCATATTGAAGAACAGGTTGGCCACTGTCGTCTGACCGCCAGAAACCAGAATCGAATTGGGCGATAATTCTTTGTAGACGTGGGACTTCCCAGTACCCCGGGGCCCGAGCTCCACGAAGTTATAGTTATTCTCGACAAACGGGATCAGCCGCGATACCATGAGCCATTTCACCCGATCGTCAAATTGTGTCGGCTCCATGCCAATTGTCCGCAGTAACAAGTCAATCCACTCGTCGGTCGTGAATTTCTCCCGGGCATCATAAACTTCCTGCATGTTCACAGACGGCACCTGAACCGGGGTCAGCTGATCAATGAGAAAATGGTCATCGCTGGTATGGTCGTACCGCACCCGTACGATGGACCAAATGCCGCCCACCAACAGCCGCTCATAGTCCTGGACGTAGCGCTCATCCACCGGCACACCGGTGATCCCCAAGTTGCCAAACGCCGCCTCGTATCGGTCCTTATCCGAGTTCAAAGTCACGGTGATCTTGTCGATGACCGTATACGCTCCCTCTTCCCGAATCCGAGACTTCACCTTTTCCGCCTCGTCTGGCCGCACGTAGTTATTAGCCAGCGTCTTCTTGACGTTTTCCACGCCCCGTTCAATGATCACCGGATCCGAGCTGTTGGCATACTGCCCCAGCAGGAATTCCAGCACATAAGTAGGGACGTTCGCCCCCTCTTTGATCTTTTGCGTCAGATCCTTGCGCACGAAGCGCCCGGGGAAAAAAGCCTCCAGCTTGTCCAGCAAGTCTGTTTGCACATTTTCTGCCGCTTGCTCCTGAGCAATGGCTTCCGCTGGCACCGCCACGTCGCCGTCACTCTTCGCTCGCAACTTTTCTTCCTCTTGCTTGTTATCAGATGTCAAAGCCGAAATCCCCTTTAATCGTCAAGTCCATTTGATATTGAATCCGCTGAATCTCTTCCTTGGTTTCCGCATTCTGAATAATCAGGTAGTATGCGCCGCTGTTGTCGAAGTCCCGATCCTGTAAGGTCAGGTAGAAGCTCTGGCGCCGGCTCGGGCTCTGCGGATCATCCTCCCGACTATCGGCTACATAGCGTTGTTCGTTAGAAATGGGCCGATCCTGGCTATCGACAAAGTAGAGTACATAGGTGGCGGCGGTGGTTTTGTCGGTTACCGGTTTTTCTTGAGAAATGGGCACCATCACGCTGCGGCTGGTGATGCGATGGGCGCCTTCCGTAACCTTGATTGACACCGGTGTGGCCTTGGATCGACCACTTTGTGTCCGCACGTGCAGCACCGGCACAATCATTTCTTCCGGTGAGGCGCCACCATGCACGTAGTTTTGTCCCGCTCCGGCGGACTTGAAGATACTATCTGTGGCCGGATAGTAGACACGCCGCTGATCATCATTATCTAGCAATGCCCCCAGACGCTGTGACCGTACCCCGGGCTGCTCGATGGTCTCGCTGCTGATTGCATAGCGCTGCCCCAACACGTCCAGATCGTGGCCGCTGATGTCGATCTTGTCCGCCGAATCCAGACCAGACCGTTTGTACAGATAGCCATGATCGGCGGTCACGATGATGTGCGCTACACTTAAATTACGCAAAAAACCAATTGTCCGCGCAATTGTGTTGATGGCTTCCTCGGTGGCGTTAAAGATCTGCTTCTCAGTCTTCGCGTCATCACCAGTGGCATCCACTTCGTTGTGGTACAAGTAAACCACCTTTTGCCCCGCCAAGAGTTGTTTTCTTTGCGGCGTATCCCAGTCTTTGAGAAAAGTCATCACATGGTCGGCGTTGCTCTGCGGATCCCGATTTTGCAGGATCTGACGGCGCTTCCCCAGCGTGTCTGCTTTGAGTCCATCCACTAAGACCGTCTTGTCCGGCTGATAGGTTAATGTCTGATGCGGCAGCAAGGCTGGCATCCCGAAATACGTCACAGAAGGCAGCTCAGAGTATACCGTATCGAGTTCTGTACTGTAGACATCCTGATCATCCAGCTTGCGTTTCAGCTCGGCCGCGGCCTCAAACCGAAAGGCGTCCGAAATAATCACGACAATGCGCTCTTTAGCCGAACTGATGAATGACCGATAGAAACTGCGCTGCCAGCTATTGGGTTCAATGTCCCGCGGATCATACACCGTGGTCCAAGCCGTCACTGTCGGCGTGAGAAACTCGTTGACGTACGTGTTGTCCACTTTGTCAGCGATACCTTCCAGAAGATCCGTAAGGTCAATGGCAATCCGGTCGTAGCGCTGAACGAAATGCCGGTACGCTGTATCCACCGCATAATCGGTGGTGATGTATCGTTCTTTGGCGGCCGCTAAGTTTTTCACCTCACGCCGGCGGTACGTGAGAATCACCAAGGCAGCCTGCAGTAAGGCATACGCATCATGATACGTTTTACCGAAGTACATCTTTTCTCGTTGCGTCAAGACATCCGCCAACGGCGTCGTCCCCGCCACAGCATGGAAATCATCAGCCTGCAATCGCTCGACAACCCACGCCAGGATTTGCCGGTCAAAGTTGGCAAACACATCCGTCTTGAGCAAGTCCACAATATCCAGTTGCTGGAGCTGCCGGGAAACACCACTGAAGTTTTCAAGATGCTGCCACACTGTTTTGGCCAACTGACAATATGTATCCGCAAATGTCTGGTCATTTCTTGCTAACGACAGAAAGGTGACGGCATTGTTAGCACTGGTCAGCTTGTAATTATCGATACTTCGCGGCAGATCCTTCTCCATTTGGTAATAGGCAAAGTTCAAATACAGGGCCGTCGTGAAATCCAGAAGCGAATTGGTGGCGCCATTGAAGCCATAGGCGTTCCGCACGTTCTCCCAGAACTGGGTGAGCAGACCATATTTTTTAAACTCTGCTAGAACTGGATTGGTATCACCAATGCCGGCCTGCAGCACGGCCCGCAAGACCATCGTCATGGTGTGGTCACTGGCCCCGGCCAGCGCAGCCATGATCGCCATCTGCAAATCCTTGCCCGGCTGATAGAGTCTCTGAAATTTTGCCTGGCGGTCTTTGCTGGCAAAAAACCGTTTCTGCTCCTGGAAGGTCGCGGCATCCTCGTCCGGCACTCGCAACTCCTGCCGCAGCATGACCAGCGCATTAGCGGTGTATTCCCGCGAATAGTAAAGCATGTCCGTCATGAAATTCTCCGTCAGATCCGGCTTCGGCGCCGGCGAATAAATCAAGGCCGACTGCCCTTGCCGCTCCATCGCCACCAGCGTCAGCTTGGTCTTAAACTGCTCGTTTTTCCCCATGATCACGACCGGTTCCCGCAGTTGCTCCGTAATATCCGCAATGTTGTCCGCAAACTCGCCCTGTGCGTCATACCAAAAGACAAAATGATTATTGTCCGCAAACAGCTTCTCAATACCCGCCACGATCTTCTTGGTGTCTAGCTCCGCCATGTTTTTCATTCTCCGTTCCAGTGTCCGCTTATCCGTGTTCTCAACCTGTGTTAAGTATAACGAAGGGCCCCCGCCAATGCCATACTTCGCTAATCTTATCGTTCACTCCCAGCTATCAGAATGGGGTGATTAAGGAACTCGTGACCGAGGTGCCGCGGGATGATTTTGACGTGGAGAAGGAGGGGCAAGTCGAGATTATTGGGTGGCTGTACCAATACTATAATGAAGTCCCCAAAAACGCTGCCGTTGCCCAACCGAAATCACACAAATACGGTGATCAAGAATTAGCATCAGCCACCCAACTGTTTACGCCAGACTGGATAGTCAAATATATGGTTCAGAACTCATTGGGCAAGCTGTGGATCCATGCTTTGATGACTCGTCATCCCGAGGAGAATGAGACAGAACTGGTTGCCAAGTTTAATTGGCAGTACTACATGCCGGACGCTCCCCAAACAGCGGAGACAGTTGTAAACATCCAGAAGGCAGATCAAGAGCTGGCAAATCTTCAACCACAGGACATTTCATTTTTAGATCCATCCATGGGGTCTGGCCACATTTTGGTTTATGCTTTTGACGTTTTGATGGCCATTTATACTGCTGAAGGATACGGTGAACGCGAGGCGGCCGGCCAAATTGTTAAGCATAATCTACAAGGCCTCGACATTGATGCGCGTGCGCAACAGTTGGCGTACTTTGCGGTCATGATGAAGCTGCGACAATTCGATAAACGTGCTTTGTCGAGAAACATATCTCCGGAGGTATACGACATTCCCTCATCTACAGAAGTTTCCAAAGGTAGTGTTGAATTATTAATGGACAACTTCACGAAGGAAGAGGCTCAGGCGATCTATGATCTGATGGCGGCGTTCCAGAACGGACGAGAAGTGGGTTCGCTGGTTGATACGAGCAAGCTATCACTAGAAACACTCCAGCACATTGCCGAAAAAATTGACCAAGGTGCTTACAACCAGACCTTCGTTCGTGTCGGTGAAAAAATCCATCAGCTGATTCAAATTGCTCTTATTCTTTCTGAACAGCACGATATTATTGTGACCAATCCCCCTTACCTTGGAACGGCCCGATTGAATAACAGCTATTCACAGTTTCTGAAACATTACTACTCAGATGCGAAAGCCGATCTGTTTGCTGCATTCTTGGAAAAAATGACGGGGAGTCTGAAGCGTGGTGGGTATTCAGCTTTAGTGACAATGCAATCCTGGATGTTTTTATCTAGTTTTGAGAAGCTCCGAAAAGGATTACTGGCTAAATATACCCTATCCAATTTGATGCACATGGAAAACGGCGTAATGGGAATTGCGTTTGGCACAGCTGTTTCAATTTTCAGAAACATACCCCTGACGATGTTCAATGGGACATATCACCAGATCAAATATCGTGATGTTCAAAACGGAGATCCAGCTTCCTTGCCAGTAGCTGGGAACCGATATAATCGAACTAACCAAACGAACTTTGAGAAGATTCCGGGGAGTCCCTTGTCATACTGGGTGCCGTGGAAACTTGAAAACAAGTGGGCAAAATCAGGCCTTATCGGCTCTCTTTTTCCCGTAAGAAAAGGATTGGTTTCAGGAGATAACGCTTTATTATTACGATTCTGGCAAGAACCCACTTTTAATGCTATAGCCATGAATCCAGATAACCAAAAGAAATGGGTAATTTCTCCCCGAAAATATGTTCGGCTAAATAAAGGCGGCAATTTTAGAAAATGGTATGGGAATCAAGAGTATATCATCCGATTTGATAATCAAGCTTATCTTTTAATTGACAAAAACAAGGGACATCGTTCCCCTGAATATTACTTCTCTCCAGCTTTGACATGGTCAGCGGTAACGTCAGGACAACCATCATTTAGATATTCAGAATACGGATTGGTGGGAGGCTCAGGTGGATATAGCGTTTATCTTTCAAATCAAAACTATAGTGAAATGCTAGCGTTCTTAAATTCAAAAGTAACACGCTATATGTTAGATGCTTTGAATCCCACTATAAATATTCAAGCAGGTGACGTTAAACGATTGCCTTTCAAACCCTTCTCTGATGACCTTTGTAGAACCTCTGTCTCACTTGCTATTCAACTATCAAAAAATGATTGGAATTCTTTTGAATCATCCATAAACTTTGACCGCTCGCCAATATTAAATCACATCGCTGAGCATAATCCATTGACCATTTGGCTGATCCTGTTGTTCACCTGCCTAATCCGCATAACATCCAGTCCTCCTAGCCAAACAATGGCCACGTAAGAGGATAAAATACAGAATGTGCCAAAAAAGTGCCAAACATTTGGATTAGGAGGACATTAACATGGTCAGTTACCGAAAAAGAGGAAAAGTGTGGCAGTACGAAATCTCATACAAAGATTTGGATGGTGCTTACAAGAAATTACGTAAGTCCGGCTTTCGGCTCAAGTCTGACGCGGAGTTAGCGGCTAGTCAGGTGAAGTCCCTCTATGCGGACATACGCCAGTTTAAGGCTGGCGAAATCCCATTGAGTGTCTATTTTGAACGCTGGATCAATCTTTATAAGCGTAATTCTGTGACCAACGTCACTTTTATCAAGTACGAAAACACGCTGAACCACATCCGCAAGATCTTCGGTAAAATGCCACTAAAGGATATTACCCGAACGGTGTACCAAGAACGGTTGAACGTCTTTGCCCGTAATCACGCGCCTCGTACTGTATCCGCATTCCATAAGCAGATCAGAGCGGCACTGCTTGATGCCCTGGATGAGCACATCATTTCCAACGATCCAACACGTAAGGCCGTCGTCACAGGAGTGGCAGTACACCGGCCAAAAAAAGCGCTGGATTACGGTGAATGGCAAAAGCTGATTCACCATCTAGACCCGGATCAAATTCCCGAGATGATGATTTATTTGGCTACTGTTACCGGCATGCGATATGCGGAGATTTTGGGAGTGACTACTAGCGACATCAATTGGCAAGAAGGTACCGTGGATGTTAATAAAACCTGGGACTACAAATACCACGCCGGCTTTAAGAAGACGAAAAACAAGGCGTCAATGCGTAAATTGCCGCTTGATTCAATTTCCTTACACCACCTGCACGTTTTCGTAGAAAACCACCTCACATCACCGAATGCCCCGCTCTTCTTGGTCAACGGGCATGCCATGGTCAGCGCTGAAATCAACCAAGTATTGACTAATAAATTGCATGCATTGGGATTGCCTCGGGTGACATTCCACGGACTTCGCCACACCCATGCCTCAGTTCTCCTTTACCAAGGTGTGAGTGTTCTTTCTGTCTCTAAGCGCCTCGGCCACAGCAGCATTACGACTACCCAATCTACATACCTGCACATTATCAAGGAATTGGAGGCAAAAGATACCGATAAAATCCTGGCAATTCTCAAGAATGCATAGTTGGCACATCTGTTGGCACAAAAATCCCCTCCAGATCAATTCTAGAGGGGGAAATATCTATTTTATGGGCGTCAATAGCTTGACGTCTGCTTGTACTTTCTGGTGGTTCACCACGACGCCGTCATCCAGATCAATCGCAATATGCATGTTGGCGACGTGTTGGAGTTGAGCGTCATACTTCACCAATTCTTCTAACTGTTTGCGGGTGTGGTCCCGCTGTTTAATCAACTGGTTCTTCTGGCGCGTGTTGGTCTCTGAGGCGATGAAGGTGTCCAACGTGGTCACCCGCTTTTCATAAGCAGCCTGCAGGGTGTGTAAATACGACGTGCGAATCATCGCCATCGTGTCGCCGTCGTACCGATGCAGGTACATCAATGCTTTGAAGCCACCTTGCCGACCGGAGTCCAGTTGCCAATAGATCGGTCGTTTCTGATAGATAGTCAGATGGTTCTTGTAGAAGTCGTTGAACAGATAACTCCGAATTTGATCTTCTGCTGTGTCGCCCGCTTTACCCAGTGCCTTGGCAATGAACGTGATATTCTCTTCCAAGTGTTCTTTGCCAAAAGTAACCGTCAAAAACTCTCGGAAGCGATGCATGATATCTCGGTCATCGCCAAAATAATCAGAGTCAGTCAGCACAATCACATCATCCGCATTGGGTTGATAGCTCGTGTACTTCGAAGCATCCCAATCGCCACCAGCAAATGCCAATCCTGGCGTATCTAGCGAGTACCGGCCAAATGTGACTCCGATAAAGTAGGACATGAAGGCACGGATATCCCGTCCTAAATCTGCTTTACGTACCGAAACCTCTTTATCGGACTCCTCTGGTGACAACTCGTCCTGCAAGCCGTACAGATCAATAAAGATCTTGTTCAGTTCTTCTTCGTTCTTCTTCAGTTGATCGAACCGATCTTGGGCCTCTTGTTTCCACTGATTGAAAGCTGCTTCCACGGTCCAATTTCGATTATGCTCAACGATGTTATGGATGAGTGGATGAAGCTTAAAGTCCCAAGAAACCTCAAAGCTATCCCACTCGTCCTTTCCAATCTTTGTATTCATCTTTGCCAGTATAGCGGCGCTTTCACGCACTGGTTCATTCGTAATGATTATCGGCACTTTTTTTATGTCTTCTGTGAGCATGTTAATTGTTGGATTGATAAAAGAAAGGGCATAGCCACCAATCTTAGAATTCAATAATCCCATGAAGAAATGCAGATCTGCGCCTTGCCGTGAAAAGGCCTCATTTCCACCCGTGTCAAAAATCGATCCTATGGTACGGTAGCGCACATTGAAAAGCCCCGAAGTGACTTTTGACCAAGTGATCGCTTCACGGAAGTAATAATTGGGGTTTCTTACTACTGAACGTTGCTTACCATTTGGAAACTTAAAGTTACGGACTTCTTCACCATTGTTATGCCAGTTAATAACATAATCATAGTTACCGTACCATTTACGATAGGAACCACCTTTGTTATATGGAAACCATTTTTTGTTTGATGAGATCGATTCATCGATTGATTTAGCATCAAACTTTATTGTTTGGTACGCAACCTCAAACCACTGCCGTAAGAATCGATCATTGTCCGCAGTTGCTAGGCCCTGTCTCGGGTCAACGATTTCTGACATTGGAGTCCCAACCTCAAAGTCATGTATGAGATTCATGCTACTCCAATATGCGATTGGGCTTCCGGGAATCTTTCCGAAGTTCGTTTGGTTAGTTCGATAGAGACCCTTGCAGGAGGGATCTTTCACCATTTCCAAATACGCGTCCTCTTTAGCCGTTTGAGAAGGAGCATTCACCAATCTCTCGTATGTGCCGACATAACTCGGTATAGACGCATTTCTCATCACGAACGCAGTTGATTGGACCACTTCGCCCCCAATTTCTTCAAACGCACGGGTACCCAAGTGAGCCATATTGATGAGCACATTCTTACGGAGCTTAACCCGTAGTTTTTCAAAACTAGACAGGAACATCCACTGGTGCTGGGTAATAAGTGCGTGATATCCATTTTGGACATTCAACTTCTGTGCCAATTCCATAAAGACAGCAAATAAATCTGCTTTACTGTCTGGATACTCCCTTTTAACAAACTTTGAAAGGCTCGGTGTCATTTTGCCAGACCCCATATAGGGTGGATTTGTTACTACGATTGTGTACTGGGCAGCCAAGATAGTAAGCACACGGGTGATGCGGGACATCTCTTCAAAATTGAAATTTGTCGTCGCAAAGGAAAGCTGTGCTGATTCTGGCTCTGTGGCTGCACTCGTTTGGAGTTCAGATAGTATTCCTTGATCGAGGCTAGGCTTGATCAAGGAGCCGAGAACATCGCCCCGGTTGAACTCCTTCACTGTGCCCTGAAAGGACTTGGCTTGTTGCTGTGGCAACTGATTAGCATAGGCTCTGGTTAACTCGTTGAGATCATCATTGAGAATATTAGTTTGCGGAATATCCGACAGTTGCGGATCAATGGATTGATTCAGTGCGCGCCGGTCGTATTGCCGGAGCTTCATCATCACTGCAAAGTAGGCGAGCTGGTAGGCACGCCGATCAATGTCTAGACCAAACAGGTTGTTGGCAACAATGCTATTGGCAGCCTCTCGTGCTGAATAGCCTTCGCTTTGATATAACTGCATGAAGACATCGAATGCATAGATCAGGATGTGGCCAGAACCCATGGCAGGATCTAAAAAGGTGATCTGTTGAAGCTTCTTGCCTGACAGATGACTATTGAAAGCCAATAGTTGTTGCTGAACATCCTCAGTTTGCTGAGCAGCGGGCATGAAATATCGCCAACCGAAACTCTGGGCAATATCCTGTTCAGACCGTTGATCACCGCGTGTATGGAGCACATCGATCCAATAGCGGCCGAGCGAATTTTCAACCAAGTACTTGACGATCCAATCTGGTGTGAACAACTGAGTGACGGCTGGAATATCTGATGCCGCGTACTTGCTTTTTTTGAAGGCAACGTCTTTGGGTTCTTCATTGTAGTATTGGTACAGCCACCCAATGATCTCGACCTGCCCCTCCTTCTCCACGTCAAAATCATCCCGCGGCACCTCGGTCACGAGTTCCTTAATCACCCCATTCTGATAGCTGGGAGTGAACAATAATTGGAAGGCATCAGTTGTTTTCTCAAACAAATGGGGTAAATTGGCGTTCAAGGCGTTGGCCTGCTTCAAAAACAGTAGTCGATACGCATTATCCATCGCCGCTGGCTCTTGAGTTTCTTGCGCATGTTGAATGAGATCTCGCTGCTCATCAGAAAAGCCGCCAAGATCGTCTTCAATTTCCAGTGCATGCGCCAAAATATCCGGTTCTGCCCGTCCTTCTTCGGAAGAAAGCACGGCAACCCGGCTTGGCAAATAATGGTTCACTTCCATGAATCGTAATGCGATGATCCGGTTGAACCAGGTGTATGACGCTTCTTCCACGAGATTATCATAGGCGGTATGCCAATCATCCTTGGCTGCCGCGGTCTGCAACCGCTGAACTAAGCTGACCCGGCGCGACGTATCCCGCCCACTGACCCCTTCCGTGTCGTTTGGCACATAGAAGGCAATCTCAGCCGTCGATGTTGGCAGTTTCTCTTTTACACCGTCTCTGGTGATCCCCACTTGGGTCAGCTTTAACTCAATACTCTCGATGAGCTCGCGGCGGGCTTTCACCGCGAAATCATGAATCTTCTTTTTATCCATTGCGATTCCTTTCAAAATAACGGCCACTCCCACGAATAGCCGTTATTGTCTGCTAGAGGGTAAACTTCGTGATCTGGTTTTCTTTAACTTGATCCAGCAATGCCTGCCGAAGCTTCTCAACATACCGGTTTACGTCATCTTCAGAGGAAATGGACCATTCCCGTTCAATGGGGAGTTGATCGGCTTCAAGATACTTAGTTTGAATAACAACAGGCGCTACAGGTTCTGGTTGAGGCGCCGGATTGGGGTCAGGAGCAGGAAGCGGATCCACAAGCTTAATGGATTCCTCGTCTGAACTCGGCTTCGGGGATACTTTCTCCACCTCAGCCAGCTTCTGTTCTTCTGCTAGTCGCTGCTCCTCATTTTCCAAGCTCTGCGTAATGCGCCTTAACACCGCATCAGCTGCTGCCGGTTTGGCCTCTAAGCGCGTCAGATCTGGCGCTTCCTCAGCCTCGGTCATAATTCGCTTGATCTGCTCCGTCAACGTCGCCAGCCGTTGCTGTTTGAAGTTATCTCCGGTGGAAGAATCGTTAATCCGCTGTTTGGCCTTTTCATTGACTGCTTGGATTTTGTCGGTCACTTGTTTCTGGTGATCGTCCATAATCTTGGCAAAGGTATCCACAAACTTCTGATGAACACCATCAATTTCTTGGATAACACGTCCAGCTCGGTCCTCATTCAGCAGTTTGTTCAGCTGCTGGTAGTTCTCAGCCAAAGCCGTGCTGGTAAAGAAGTCATGGGATGCCTTGTACCGCGCGATGTCATCCAATCCCCGCGTCCAGATTGTCTGCTGCTGATCGCTGAAATAGAAGTCCATGATACCCTTGTCGCTCATGTCATCCGCCCACTGCAGCAAATCATCATAACGAGTATGGATCTTGTCGTAGAAAGTTTCCGCATCATTAATGGCCAGTAATTCACTGAACATTTTACTGCCTTTTTTGAGCAGTTCATGGCCCGGGAAGGAACTATTCTTTTGATCAAAGAACTGCAGCGTCCCATTGTCCTTGGCAATCTTCTCCTTCAATTCAGCCACCATCAGATCCGGCTGAGCTGCACTGAATGACCGCTTATTGAAGACCTGATCGGCGACGTCCTTCATTTCCCGCAGATAACGCGGATTGATGTCTTTCTTCACCTGAATCGAAATCTGTTCCGCGTATTGCTTCTTGGTCAGGAAATTGGCAATATCCTGAGGCTTGTACGCCGGATTGACCGGAGAAAGTACTTGGTCCTGTAGATTAGCCTGAATCTTGCCATCCGCCAGCAGCTTGGCCACCAGCCATTCGATGTCGTCCTCAATATAACCATAGGGAATGGCCTTGAAGTTGTTCAAGATGGCCTGCAACGTAACATGCTTGTCCTTTTGCATCGTCCGCTGGAGCCAGCTGTACACTACTTGGACCGCACGCTCGTTTTCCTGCGTGGATACTGCCAACTCATTATCCTGATCCAGGATTTGCGTAATATCTGACGACGACTTGGCCGCATCAATGAGTCCTAAACTGCGGTACGTATCATCCACCAACATCTTCAAACCATCTGTGAAGCGCCCCTGGAAGTCTTTGCCGCCCTCAATCTTATGTCCGGCAACATAAACGTCTGCTTGTTCCAAGGCCGTCATAATCCGCTCCCGGGCCTTGACTAACAGCTGCTTCCGTTCAGCAGTCCGCTGTTCCTTGATAAAGTTGAACCGAGCGTCGGCATGGGCGTTGCCAAGCATGACAAATTTCCCAATCTGCTCCGCCCGCCGCAAGTCGCCGAGATAGTCGTCCGTGCTCGGCAGATCAACCACGATCTTATGTTTAGACGGATCCATGGACAGAAGCAGCAGGTTGGCTTCATTCCGATTATTGGCGCCATCCAAAGACGTGATGACTTGGATCGTCATGTCATTGTTGGTCCGCCCCTGGGGAGTTTCATCCACGTATTGATTCAACGTGAAATTGTAACGGCCTTTCAGCTTGGGGTAAGTGTACTTATTAGTAATGCCCGTTTTCGGATCGAAAATGAAGTTGCCCATCCGATCTTCCAACTCGCCTGACAGAACCTCTTCCCGGCTGATGGCCTGGTTGACTTCCTGTTCCGCATCGGTCAAGAATTCGTAGTTATCCAAGTTTTTCTCGACAAACCGTTGCTGCCGCAGAATGGCTAACGCATTCTGGACCTTTTTCTGCAATTCAACCCGATCAGTATCCACTGAGTCAATCATCAACGTCACGATGTTGTTCAGCGTCGCGTCAAAGTCTTTCAAGTACTTGACCATGAACAGTGCTTTCAGTACTTGGACGTTGAAGTTATCTTCTTCATGGGTGGGATCAACGGTGTCGTTGTCCACCGCGTGGGCAATCACGATGCTATGGGTGTGGTCCAAGAACTGGCGCAGGCCTTCAAAGAACAAGCTGAATGGCACCAGTGCCGTATCCTGCTGGTCCATGATAGCTTCCACAGATTCCTGGAACAGGGACAGCATCGACCGTGCACCTTCAGACAAGTGCTTACCATCAGAGCCGTGGGTCCGGACCGCTGTAAGCACATTTTGCAGCAAGTTAAACTGATACGGAACGAACGGATACGTCGCCGCAAAATCTTCCCCTGAACGGAACTTAGGCCGATCCACGCCATCGTCAAAATCAATCATGTTATTGATTGCGGCTGCGTTAGCCTCGTAGTCTGCCGCAAGTTGTGTTGTAGCCGGCTCTGTCTTTGCCAACAGCCGCTTGCGAATGACTTCGTCCACGTTGGCCGAACTCATGCTGATCTTGGTCGCAAACCGGCCTTGAATCTTGGAAAAGTCCTGACCGCTGATTTTGTCCGTAATAGTATCAATAGCCTGCTGGGAAGAAACAACTACCCAAGCCTTACCATGGGTAGCTGCCCCCAAGTCCTCAACGACGGTTTGCAGGTTAAGCATCCGCTGGGTACTTTCTCCAACAAACTGGCCGACTTCATCCACCAGGAAAACGACCCGCTTACCGGTCTTCTTGATATAGGCGGCCACCAGTTTAGAGAAGTCCTCAATACTGACTTGATAAGATGTCGTCAATTGATCCATCAAGCCCTGGGCATCCTCTTCACTGTATGCATCGACTTGCACTAGGGCATCTTTGATCGTGCCTTTCTTGAAAATGGCATGATCCCGACCAACCGTCCAATCCATGTGAGTGTTATCCAACTCCGTGAACTTGTCCTTAAAGGCGTCGTACTTACCCTGCGCAACTAGTTGGCGCTCCATTTCAGCAATCCAAAAATTGGTGCTCGAAAAGCCCTGCATTTCGTTAAACACTTGCAGGAAAACATTGATGATGGCATTGTCATCTGACTTGGCACCAGTCTTAGCTTTGGAATCAATATTGAACAGCACCACGTCGGTTGGCTGTTGCGCAGCCAGCTCAATACGGTTGATCGTCATCTGGTCATTGATTTTCTCTTTGAAATAATCAATGGCGCTCTTGCCGTCAACTTTCCGATCCTCCAACAGATAGGAAAGGATCTTCAGAAAGTGTGATTTACCAGAACCGAAGAAACCGGAGATCCAGACCCCCATTTCATCAGTATCATGGTTGATGCTTTTCTCATAGGCCGCAAAGAAGTCATCAAAGTGGCCTTTCAATTCTCGGGTAACAACGTACTCGTCCAGTTCTTGCTTCACGTTAGCGTCTGCATCCTGGCCAACCTTGATGACGCCTTGGATATTTCGATCAATCGGTTTAACAAATAAGTCGCGTATTTGCATTGTTATCTCCCCTATTCGAAATGAAACGCGCGGTAGTAGTTGTCTTCCTGCAGCTCCCCGAAGGCCTGCAACCGCACACTGTTGTAATTACCTGGATAGAATATCATGACCGGAATTTGGTCAATGACCTGGGTCATGGTGTTCAACACCTTGTGGGCCCGGATAATTGGATAAACCTGCCCAACACCGGTAATGAACACGATGGTGGTACCATCTTTGTTCAAATGGTCGCTGATATACTGCACCACTAGGTTATGTTCCTCGTTCATCTCCATGATGTTGTTCATCCAGTCAATCACTTGGGTGATACCATTACTTTTTTCCAGATCAATGAATGCTTCCCGGTAGCCGAACTGATCAACAATCGTCAACATGATGGTGAACAGGTCGAACACTTGAATGGTGACACCCGTGGGCGCCGCTTTTTCTTGGCGGATAATATCGCCAATTTCGCCGCGGACATATAGTTCTTTCTCGGGATCATAATCGAAAATATAGTAACCAACCTCGTTCGACAGGCCCCGATTCTCTTGAAATGACTGCGTTTGGATCTTTTCCCGCAAGTCCTGAAACTTCTTCTTCAGTGGTACCATTACGACGTCCTCCCCGTCAGGATTGCTAAGTAATCCAAGTGGTTTTCTTCGCGCAGCCGGTCTGCCAAGCGCTCATCGAGCAAATAGTTTTCAACCACCAGTGTGCCCTTGTAGTCCTTAACGATTTGGGCCCGGCGCAGATACTGCGCCACAGTGGACTGCAGTCTCCTCAATGTTTCCTCGGTCCAATGGGCAGCCTCTTTATGCGTCAACGGCAGTTTCTTAAAAAAAGCTGCCATTTCGTAAGCTTCAATCTGTCGGTCACCCAGGATTAGTTCCGGACGGAAGACGTCATACATGAAGGCATACATCAACTGCTCCGTATTCATGATGGCGATAAGATTCATAATGCGCTGATTGACTGGATCGAGCTGATCAAAGAGTGCCCGCATCGCTGGCGTGAGTGAGCCCACGCGCCGTAAAACCACACCGGTCGTGGTGATCAGCCGGGCATGGGAGGAGGCATGGAACGTATTCTCTGCCAGGATCTGTTGGCGCAACACTGTGAAATCATCGTTATCGTTAGCCATACCCATTGCTTGAACAAATTCTGTGAACCAAAACTGGAATTTAACCGCTCCGGCCGATATTCGTTTCATGTCTACCTTCCTTGCTTGTGAAATGTGAAAAAGTCACTTGTGAATCGTTTACATGTGTGTCAAAATACATTTTACTCGTTTGGACTTAGTATACCAGCTGGACGGCTAAATCGTGCGTCCCATCAGACTTTTCACATATCCCGTGGAGAATCTGGAAATCCAAGAATTCCTTTACTCACAATGCCAACGGCACCGGCGAAAAGTTCATTGACGGCTACTCGATAATCAATACCTCGTCTAGGATTGAGCAGAGTTAAATACTGAATTGCTCGAAACTGCGGTTCGCCACTATAGTATGCCATCAGATAATACATCAGAACTTGAAAGGTCTGCGTCTTATTGGGTTGGTGTGAGGACACCTTTAAGTCAATCAACTCACGATTTGTCATATAGTCAATCTCCCCAAGAGCCTTCGGTGGACGAACCTCAACCCCCTGGAAAACTAAGGGCCCATATTTTTCAAAATATTTCTGGGGTATCAAATTCGCTATAAATTTACTACAAGGGTCGAAGATATGGTGGCCTAGTTCAACAGCCACTAGTTAAGCCCAAGTATTCAATCTCAAATGGCCTAGTTGAGTACGCCTTAAAGCTCGCAATGAAATCGATTACTAGTAAGAGCATTGCCTCAATCACTGGCATTTCGACCACGACCGTTGGACGCATCCTTGATGATAATATCAATCCGCGACCGCTCAACTATCTCCCAACCAACCTTTGTTTCGATGAGTTTCGCTCAACTCACCCACAAATGGCCTTTATCTGTATCGACGCTGATACACACAAACGTGTGACCGTGCTTGGTGATCGGCTCTCAGACACCATCAAAAAATTCTTCGAGGAAAACTACTCTAGAGACGAAAGAGCGAAGGTGAAGCATATCTGTATGGATATGAACGCTGCGTATCAGAACTTTGTTCACGAGCTCTTCCCTAACGCCGAGATTGTCATCGACCGTTTCCATATCATTCAACTGCTAGGTCGAGCGATGGACCAGATGCGCGTTCAAGCGCTACGGCAAATCAAGGATAAACATTCTCAAGTGGGCTCTGGTGCAAAGTTTGCCTGGCAACTTCATTCTAGTATACTGAGTGACAAGAAACGAGGGATTGTGCGCATGAATTACTTTAAAGGACGCCACTTTCAACAGGATATCATTATAGTAGCCGTTGGCTACTATTTTAGGTTCAGTCTCAGCTACCGTGATATCGTTGAATTGCTACGTGATCGCGGGGTTAGTGTGCATCACACCACGGTCATGCGTTGGGTTCATCATTATGGCCCCATCTTTAAGGCTTTATGGCGCCAACATCAAACCTCCCATACCAAAAGTTGGAGGATAGACGAGGCTTACATTAACGTCAAAGGTCATTGGACTTATCTGTATCGTGCAATTGATAGCAACGGTCTGACGCTCGACTTCGAACTGCGAAAGCATCGTGATTATGCGGCAGCCTATCACTTTTTGAAACGGCTTTTGACGACCAATGGTCGTCCTGATCGCTTAGTCACCGATCAATATCGAGCAACACTTAAGGCAGTGAAGCACCTGATGAAACAAGACTACTTGAGCAAATCAGCACACCAATGTTCCAAGTATCGAAACAATTTAATCGAACAAGATCATCGATTCATTAAACGACACCGGGTGCGGTCAGCAAGTTTCCAAAGCATCCGAACCGCTAGTGCAACACTCAGCGGCATTGAAGTCATCCATGCATTACGCAAGAAAACCCGACGAGAGCTAAGCCTCATCGGGTTTTCAGCCGTGGACGAATTAAAAGCGATGGTGCCAGCATAACCTACAACACCCTATCAACAACTAGGTAAAAGGCACACTCTCAGACTATTTTCACCAGAGCCGAAATATCTACTACCGGGTTGTTTCCGAATGACCACCATCCTCTCGATAAGAATCTCTCCCACGAACAGCTCAAAACACTGATTTCATAAGCTATTGATTAAGAATTGACCTGTATGCATTCACTGCTACCGGTCGATTTTTTTCGCGCAGCAATTCTCCATCAGGTAATTCGTCAAAGAAATATTTGGAAATTGCTTTCATAAGTGACCAGAAAATTTGTCTGTAATTATGTAACCCAATAAATCAGACGAGGAGGATAACCCAATGAGTAGTGAGCAAGAAGTGACGCGAATGTTTATTCGCTATGTACAACAAGCCCTCAAAAATGAACGAATCAATCGGTATAAGGCCTCTCTTCGGCAAATCAAGGAAATACCACTGGAGGCCTGGCTACTGGAAGAAATCGAAGATTCCTATCATCTCGATGAATTCAGGTTGACCGATGAGGAAATCGAGCATCTTGAAGACTTCATCGAAAGTGAGAAATTATCAAGAGCAGTTTCCACCCTTTCTTCGACAGATAAAACTGTCTTGTATCAATATTATTATGGCGAACTCAACGACGTCGAAATTGGCAACCGTAGTGGCAAAACAAGTCAGGGGGTGAACAAGAGGCGGCGACGGGCACTAGCGCGGATTAAGGAAGCATACGAAAATATGTAATGAATACGGAGGAGTGTTCAATGCATTATACAGAGGTCGATAACCTGATACCGGTTATCTTGGCAGCGCAGGACGGAGACGCAGAGGCAATGTCCCAACTACTCGATATGTTCAGCTACGATTTCGATCGCGAGGCTGCATACGGAAAAAGCTATATCGATCCCGATTTGAGGCAGGAACTTCAAATCAAGTTTGTATTCAGCGTTCAGCGCTTCAACGTGGCTGAACACCTATCGCAACCGTCCACTCAATCAAGTTCACAACTAACTCGCACATAATCAATTTCAACTTTTTTCTGATTTTGGTTTCATTTCGACCCGTTCCCGCTGTCTGTATATGCAGAAGCGGGATTTTCTTTTGCTCGCTGTGTCCTTTGACAACTGAATAGCGTTGTTCAGCAACAACAGCCGTCGCCATGACCTCGCATGAGTGAGCGAATACCAAGGCCAGATACTTACACGTCACTCCCACGCAACGGGAGAGCTGATTCACTGTGGATCAGTTAGCCGGTCGGAACCGGGTTGAACAACGCCGCCTCACCAATTTACTGAATGGAGGTGATACGCTCACCTTGCACACTAACTCTTGAAGGGAAGTGGCACTATCAGCCAAGAAATTCGCCATGAAATGTCCTTCGTTTTGAGCGACGGACAGATCGATACGATCCGCAACAAGGTATTTGAGATTATCCGTGAAGAAGTAAACAGCGTTCGGCACGAAACACTGCTAAACGTCCGCTACTTCAAGAAAGGTGAAGCCTGCAAATATCTCAACGTTTCGTACAACACGTTAGACGTTTGGATCATGCTGGGCTTGCCCAAGATCACAATCGGTAACTCGGTCAGATTTGATCGCATTGAACTTGATAAATGGATGCAAGGCATGAGTGTTGGATGTTAAAATAATGATGTCTTACGCCTCACTGCCTTATTGAGCAGGAGGTCAATCATTATGTCAATCACCAAAACCAAAGCTGGTACCTATCAGGTCAGCGTTTTCTATCCGAAAGCCGTTCGTGAACTCATGGGCGTCGCCGGACAGACCCGTTTTCGGGAAACCATCTCGACCAAACAAGCAGCAGTCGCAAAGGAGCGTGAGATCAACAAGAAAATTAAAGAAGCCCAAAAGAACGGTAATGCCCGTTCTCTTGAGCTTAAAGGTAAGATTCTGTTCAAGACGTTCTACAAAGATGTCTTCATGCCACTGTATTTGACCGGTTCCACTGGTCGGGCACCGGTTGTCCCAACGAAGGCTACTGTCGAATACCAGCGTGGGTTGTTCAAGAACCACCTACTGCCAATGTTCGGCTCCTATTCCATGACCTACCTGAACTCCAACAAAGAGTTCGTCGTCGATCGGCTCAAGGAGAAGTCAGAGCACTTCGCTAATATCAAAACGGTTAAGGCGTATGTGCGCCAAATGTTTGAAGTCGCCGAGATCCTCGACTACATCGAATATGACCGCGTAGGCAAGTCCCTCCGCCTTGTCGGGCAACCACACAAGGACAAGCTCAAGAAGGAGCGAGTGAAGAAAGGTGAGTTCCTGACCGCAGAGCAACTTCTGGACTGGCTACAAGCCACAAAAGAGGACTATGAGCGCAGTAAGCTATCTCTAGCCGATTACACCCTGTTCTTGCTAACGTTGCACCTAGGCGACCGTAAGAGCGAATCCTACGCTTTACAGTGGAAGCACATTGATCTGGAAGCTGGCAAGTTGTATCTGGTTCAGTCACTCGATGGTGACCGCGACGCGAAGGACACCAAGGGACACAAGCAAAGCATTATGACCCTGCCACAGAATATTCTATATCTACTGGCCGACTGGAAGGCAGAACAAGCCAAGCAGCTCGAAGCAATCGGAGTAGAGCAAGATGGTGAGCAGTGGCTGTTCACCTACGTCACTCGTGAGGGTGTTCGCAACCAGCCGCTTTACTCTGATTACCTCAACGCACGGATCAAGTCAGTCAATCGGCGGCACCCTGAATTGGTCTACCTGCATCCACACAAGATGCGGCACACGTTCAGTACCCTAGCACGACAAGGCGGTGCGTCGATGGAAGACATCTCCAGTGCGCTCACCCATTCCAATGTTTCAACCACGCGAACTTACGTGAACACACCGGATATAATAACAACGGTCACCCACCAACGCTTCCTAGATCGGCTAAATTCCGCAAGACTAGAAAAACAAAAAGACGTTCAGAATTCAAACTGAATTCCAAACGTCCCCATATTGAGCCAAATTCTCGTACAAATCGCACCCGTTTTGATGAATTTGTACGAAAACCAACTTTTAAGATTCTCGTCACGCCGCGGTTCGTGGCCGCAATGTGACAAAGTGGTCTTTATTTGCTGGTAAGCCCGTACTTCTTGTTGAAGCGATCAACACGGCCATCAGCCTTGTTGAACTTCTGCTTGCCAGTGTAGAACGGATGGGAGTCGGAAGTGACTTCGACACGAACCAATGGGTAAGTGTTACCGTCTTCCCATTCAACAGTTTCGTTAGAACCCTTAGTTGAGCGGGACAAGAACTTGAACCCGGTCGAAGAGTCCATAAATACAACTTCATGATAATCTGGATGGATGCCTTGCTTCATAGTGATGTTCTCCTTTGCCCTAAGTCATTGCCTGACCTAGAGAGATATTAGTAGTTGGTCAACCGCAAAATTATAGCATGCCTAGCCCATCGATGCAACTTCGGCATCTTCGACGATTTCCACATCGGCGCCTAAACCATGCAATTTCTTGACCACGCGATCGTAACCGCGCAGGATATGTTCCACTTGAGTGATCGTCGTGGTGCCTTCTGCCATCAACCCGGCGATCATCAAACAAGCGCCGCCGCGGATCTCGCCGGCAGCCACTTCAGTTCCTTGCAATTGATCGGCATGATGCAAGATGATCACGTCATTCTCCACGGTGATGTCAGCGCCCATGCGGATCAATTCCGGCACGTGGCGCACGCGCTTGGGATAAATGGTATCGACAATGATGCCTTCGCCTTGCGCCTTAAGCAGCAACGGTGTGATCGGCTGCTGCAAGTCTGTGGCAAAACCGGGATATGGCATCGTCTTGATCTGCACCATCCGCAAATCACCTGATGGGTACACGAAAATGCTGTCTTCACCGACATCCATCACCACGCCCATTTCTTCAAGCTTGGCTAAGAAGGAATCCAAATGTTCAGAGATGATGTTCTTCACATTGACGCCGTCGCCGATCGCCGCGGCCATTGCCAAATAAGTCCCGGCTTCGATACGGTCAGGGATGATGGTGTGGGCATTGTGCGCACGCAAAGTCGGCGTACCGTCGATGCGGATCACATCGGTACCGGCGCCGCGAACATGCGCGCCCATGTTATTCAAATAAGTCGCTAAATCAATGATTTCAGGTTCTTTGGCAGCATTCTCCAACACGGTTTGGCCTTTGGCCGTCACCGCCGCCAAGATAATGTTGATGGTGGCGCCAACGGACACCATGTCCAAGAAGATCCGCGCGCCATGCAAGCCTTCTTTAGGCGCTTTGACCACCATGGCGCCATGTTCGTTGGATACCGTTGCACCAAGCGCTTCAAAACCTTTGATATGTTGATCGATTGGCCGCGGTCCAATGTCATCGCCACCGGGTAAGGCGACATTAGCGCTGCCGAAGCGGCCTAACAAGGCCCCCATGAAATAATATGACGCGCGCAGCGATTTGATCTTACCTTCTGGCAGCGGCACTTCTTTGATATGCGTCGGGTCGATCTTAAGCACGCAATCTTCGAAAGTCGAATGGACATTCATCGCTTCCAGAATATCCATTAAGTTATAAACGTCTTGAATCTGCGGTACTGAATCTAGTGTAACTGGCGTGCGCGACAAGATCGCAGCTGGGATCAAAGCCACAGTACTATTCTTTGCCCCGCCAATGACAACCGAGCCAGAGAGCTTCTTGCCCCCGTGAATCAGCATTTTCTTCATGTTGTTTTATTCCTCACTCGCATGTGTAGAGAAGCGTTGGCTGAAGCTGACCACAAGTTTTGCTTCATTCGGCGATCGTCGCCGTTATCGTTCACTGGTAGGCTGTTTCTAAAAAACACATTCACCGTTTAATTCTAATGAACTTACTGCCAAAAAACAAGCGCGAATCAGCGAAATCACGCGCTTGCCATGTTACATTAACAAACCTGCAACTTAGCTTAAGCGCTGCAATAATTGGGAAAACGGTTAACCCAAGTTGACCGGTCATTTTGTTATTTTATTGCAAGCGTGTCCAGAAATGCCTCGTACTGGCGGATCAAAAAAGCCGCCCGATTACTCGGACGGCCCTTGCAGTGATTTACTTAAAGTCGCCTGCTGCTTGGATGAAGGCTTTGAACAAACCTTCAGGCTTGGTTGGGCGAGACTGGAATTCTGGATGATATTGAGAAGCAACGAAGAACTTGTTCTTCGGCAATTCGATAACTTCCATCAACCGGTTGTCAGGTGAAACCCCGGAGAAGACCATGCCGGCCTTTTCCATGTCAGCACGGTACTTGGTGTTGAATTCATAACGGTGACGGTGACGCTTCTGGACTTCTTTGGCGCCGTCGTATGCAGCAGCGGCCACAGAACCTGGCTTGAGTTCGCATGGATACAAGCCTAAGCGCAAAGTGCCGCCCATGTTCTCAACGTTGACTTGGTCTGGCATCAACCAGATCACTGGGTTCTTGGCGTCTGGTTGCACTTCAGCACTGGCTGCATCTTTGATGCCCAGCACATTGCGGGCAAATTCGATGGAGGCCATTTGCATGCCTAAGCAGATCCCTAAGAATGGCACATCATTCTCGCGGGCATAACGGATGGCAGCGATCTTGCCTTCCAAACCGCGATCGCCAAAGCCGCCTGGAACCAAGATCCCATCAGCGTCGCCTAGAAGTTCTTCAACGTTGTCGTCGTTGACATCTTCGGCTTGGAAAGTGGCGATTTCAACATCGCTGTCCCAATAGTAGCCGGCATGCTTCAAGGCTTCAGACACGGAGATATAAGCATCTTTTAACGCCACATACTTGCCGACTAAGGCGATTTTCACTTTATGGTCGAGGTTTTGGACCTTGTTTAACAAGTTGGTCCATTCCGTCATATCAGCAGCTGGCACATCTAAGCCAAAATGCTCGATGACACGTTGGTCCATGCCTTGCGCCTGCATCGCCAACGGAATGGAATACAGCGTCTTGGCATCGCGAGATTCGATGATCTCGTTTTCCTTAACGTCGGTGAACAAGGCGATCTTCTTCTTCATGCCTTCAGTAACCGGCTTTTCCGTCCGCAAGATCAACATGTTCGGCTGGATCCCAATGTTACGCAATTCCTTGACGGAGTGCTGTGTTGGCTTGGTCTTCATTTCGCCAGCAGCGCGCAGGTAAGGCACCAAGGTGGCGTGAATGTAGTAAGTGTTCTCCGCGCCGACATCGTTCTTCATCTGCCGAATGGCTTCCAGGAATGGTTGTGATTCGATATCGCCAACCGTCCCGCCGATTTCGGTGATGATCACATCAGAATCGGTGGTCTTGGCCGCACGCATGATCTTCTCTTTGAGCATGTTGGTGATGTGCGGGATCACTTGGACAGTGGCGCCAAGGTATTCGCCGTGGCGTTCTTTCTCCAAAACTTCAGAGTAGATTTTCCCAGTCGTGACATTACTGTACTTGTTCAGGTTAATGTCGATGAAGCGTTCGTAGTGGCCAAGGTCCAAGTCCGTTTCGGCGCCATCGTCAGTAACGAAGACTTCCCCGTGTTGGTACGGGTTCATCGTCCCTGGGTCGACGTTGATGTACGGATCAAATTTCTGGATCGTTACCTTTAAGCCGCGGTTCTTCAACAGCCGGCCGAGACTGGCCGCGACGATCCCTTTGCCAAGCGAAGACACAACGCCACCGGTAACAAAAATATACTTGGTCATGTGATAACTCCTTTTGATTGTATTGACGGGAAAAAACAAAAACAAGCTCTCCTACATATCGGAGAGCTTGTAACCGTAATGCTTTACTGTAAATCGTAAAGCGCCCAAGCAGTATAATAACGAAAATCCAGCAACGCGTCAAGTGCTTAGCAAAAATGGCCGGAAATGGCACCTGGTGGTCACATTGTGCTCCGTTCAGATGGCGTGGAACGTGGTGGGCGGCGGCAGAGCTAACTTTGCGTCTCCGCTACGCTCCGTACGCAAAGTGGATCTCTGCCGCGCGCCTTCTTCTAGGCGCCTCCGCGCGTTGCGCTCCGTTGCCAAGAAGAACGACACCACTGACGCCATCTGACCTCCGCACAATGCGCCCACCAGGTGCCATTTCCTCCAGCGTACGTTTCAGCTTCAGCTATATATCACCAAAATGTTAATTTGATAACGTCTGCCATACCGTCATCAATGTAGGACTTTCCCCATGCCGCTCCGTAACTCCTGCCTTACTTAATTCGTAACCGACTAGAATATTGTCAAATCAACATTTGATCGAAGAACATCATCGTCTGAACCGAACTATGAAGGAAACAGCGACCGGAGGCGGCTGAGGCGAAGGCCAAATGGCGTCAGGGGTGTCGTTGTTCTTGGCAACGGAGCGCAACGCGACCATCAAGGCACCCTTTCCTCCAAAATACATTTCAGCTCACAGCGAGTACCACTAGTAGGCTGATCTGACAACAACCTAGCCCACCGCTCACAGTGTAGGGCAAGGGTTGCGCAGCGGCGTGGGGAAAGCGTCGGTCAGGCCGTGAAACGATCAGTACAGCAAGACAAGCGGGTTGTGCTTGGCTTGTTGTACTGATCGCGGCAAGAATTGAGACGAGCAGGTGAGCGCAGCGAGCGCTTGGCTCAATTCTTAGGCGTAAACCACGCGTACTTTGCGGGGTTGCAGCCGGCCGCACCGCCTGCGCCGACGCTTTCCCCACGCCGCGGAGCAACCCTTGCCCGGCCTGTTTCCGGCACTTTGCACACTGTGGCCTTCGTCGAGCTGCACAAAGCAACGCGGCGTGATATAAGGCGTGACGCCGCTTGGGCCAAGACCGCCCAAACGTCATCCCGTCTTATATCCACCGCTAAAACCGCTTTGTTTCGCTCTGGTCACAAAAAAACACTGCAGCCAGCGGCCACAGCGTTTGTCAATTATTAAAGTTTGTCGTCGTCATCAGCGTCTGGATCAACGGCGGTGTCGTCATCATCGTCGTCATCTTCTTCATCGTCGTCGGAGAATTCTGCCAACTGACCTTCGATGCCGTCTGGTAAGGCGTCTTCTTCATCGTCGCCATCAGCGTCTGCGTCTTCTTCATCATCGAAGTCATCAGCAGCCACTTCATCATCGTCATCTTCGGCGAAGTCATCGTCTTCTGGATCATCGTCGTTATAGTCGATCACATCGTCATCGTCGCTAACGTCGGCCAAGAAGGCATTGACCTTCTTGCGCTTCTTGCGGCGCGGTGCTTCGTCTTCTTCGTCGGGATGGTTGACCTCTTCATCAACGGATTCGTATGGGTACCAAGCGCGCAGGCCCCAAACGTTGTCCCCTAATGAGATGAACGAGCCATCTTCGTTGAGGTCAGTATAGAATTGCGGCAAACGGCCACGCACTTCACTGTCACTCTTGCCTAAATAAGTCTGAATCTCGTTAACAATGTCCACAAAGGGCATTGTTTCGCCTTTCTGTTCGAGAATGGCGTGTGCCACCTCGATCATGGACAGTTCAGATTTAATCGCATCGGCAAATACTTCGTCTAGTTTCAACCGGTACACGCCCTTTCCACAGTCTATTCCAAACTATACGCGCTCACGCCATAAATTGCAAATTCATTCGATAATTTCCCAGGTGATCACCATTGGCGAATAATTCGTATTCAATATAGATCTCCCCAGCCAGCGGCGCATCGGTAATGCGCACATCCAAGCGCGGCGTCACCGTTTCCACCGGGATCATCCCATAAGGCGTCCGATAGCGCGTCAAGATCCGCTTCTCATTGGCAAAATGCAGCTTCAACTGCATATCGTCATCGCTGCCGCCACGGGTCAATTGTACATCCCCATCCCCGCGCAGCTTTAATGTTACCGGATAATTGGTGTGTTCTTCTTCATTGATCTCCCGATAGCGAATATATAAGGTATCATTAAGTTCAACGACACTGCCTGGCTCATCAAAAACATGTTCTTCGGTTTGGCCTTCTTGCGTAACATAAGTTTGTAAATGAATCGTCACTGGGATCCCACGTGATAAGTCCATCGGCGTATCCTTCCTTTCTGTTTAACGCTGAATAATGTGCAAAGCTTGCACAACTCAAACACGCGCCCAAGCAAATGGCCGCGCATGTCATCCATCTTATTGTAACGTATTATGCATATTTTGCACCATCTACTATAATGGAGTCATATCAAACCCCAAAGGCGGCGTCTCATGGCACTTGAAGATTATCTTGATCACCAACCCATCGGCTTACTCAGCCATCACTATCCAGCTGATCACAACCGCGACAGCTTTGCGCACACTAACACTTTGTTAAAGCGGCCAGTCGCGTTGCCGCCGGTGTTTGTACATTTCTGGACGACCAGTCAAACCGTGATCTTAGGTATGCAAGACCTGCGCTTGCCGCAACTGCCCCAAGCGCTTGCTGCCTTGGCCAATTGGCATCCTTTTGTCCGCAATTCCGGGGGCTTAGGCGTGGTCAGCGACGACTTGGTGTTGAATTGTTCCTTGTTTCTGCCGGCTGAGGCAAGCTTGTCCATTCAAGCCGCTTATCAGCTGCTGGCTGATTTGATCGGCCAAGCCTTGCCAGAAGCTGACATGACCATTGGCGAAGTGGCGCATTCCTATTGCCCAGGCAGCTATGACTTAAGTATCAATGGTCAGAAGTTTGCCGGTTTGGCCCAGCGCCGCACCAGCCAAGGTATTGCCGTGATGGCTTATCTGTCAGTGGCCGGAAACCAATTCAAGCGCGGTGAATTGATGCGCGCTTTCTATCAAGCCGGCGCTGCTGCCCAAGCTGCCAAGTTTCACTATCCAACAATCGACCCCACTTGCATGAACAGCTTGGACCAATTGCTCGATCAGCCATTAACGGTTGGTTTGATGCAAGCGCGGCTGGTGCGGGTCTTGGCCCAACACGCCGCAATTGACCCATTACTTCTCCCAAACGCGATTCAGCAGCCGGCTTATCAAGCGGCATTGGCTGAGGCGGCTAGTGATATGACCCAACGACAGGAGGCGCTTCATGCACGATGAATTATTACCCCGCGAGAAAGTCTTTCGCGATCCGGTTCACAACTATATCCATGTCCGCCACCGCGTGATCTTGGATTTGATCAACACCCCAGAATTTCAGCGCTTGCGCCGCATCAAACAACTCGGCGTGGCTTCGCAAGTCTTTCAAGGCGCCGAGCATTCGCGCTTCACCCACAGCTTAGGGGTCTATGAAATCACCCGCGAGATCTGTAATAACTTCGTGGCCAATTACCCTAACGACTGGGACGACTCACAGCGCTTAGTCGCCTTGTGTGCCGCCTTGTTGCACGACATCGGCCACGGCCCGTATTCGCACACTTTTGAGCATATTTTCAACACCGATCATGAAGCCATTACCCGGCGCATTCTGTGCGATGAAAGCACCAATGTCAATCGGATCTTGCGCACCGTGGCACCAGACTTTCCTGAACAAGTGGCCAGCGTCATCGACCACACCTACCCTAACCCGCAAGTGGTCCAAATGATCTCCAGTCAAATCGACGCCGATCGCATGGATTACTTGCTGCGCGACGCATATAACACCGGCACTAATTACGGGCTATTCGACTTGACGCGCATCTTGCGGGTGATGCGGCCTTATAAAGAAGGCATCACCTTCGACGCCAACGGCATGCATGCGGTAGAAGACTACATCGTCAGCCGCTTTCAAATGTATCAGCAGATCTATTTTCATCCGGTGTCGCGCGGCCAAGAAGTGGTGTTAGGCCACTTGCTCAAGCGTGCCAAGACCTTGTATGAAGCTGGGCGCTTTGATCGCGGGTTCACGCCGCGGCTGCTGATCCCGTTTTTCGAACACCGCTTTGATTTGGCGGATTATTTGCGGCTGGATGATGGGGTGTTAAACACCTACTTCACCTACTGGCTGGATTATCCGGATCCGATCTTGAAGGACTTCGCCGATCGCTTCTTGTCGCGCCGGCCGCTGAAGTCTGTGACTTTTACCGACGAAACGGAAGATTTGTTGCCGACCTTGCGCAACTTGGTGGCAGAAGCCGGCTTTGAGCCGGACTACTACACAGCAGAGAATGACTCTTTTGACTTGCCTTATGACGCTTATGACCCTTCCAGCGCCAATCCCAAGACCCAAATCGAGATCATGCAGCTGGGTGGCACCATGGAAGAACTATCCACCTTGTCGCCGCTGGTGGCGGCGATTTCCGGTTCTTTAGCCGGTGACAAACGCTTCTATTTCCCAAAGATCATGCTTAGCCGCGGGCCAAGCTTGTTTGCCAACACTTATCAACAATTCCAAGCGCACCTGCTTAATGGCGCGCTGATCAAATAACTCTCGCCTACAGAAAGGATCCTCATGAGTATTCGCCTGATCGCCATCGACATGGATGGCACCTTATTAAACGAACACAACCTGCTTACTGCCAACACCATCGCCACGATTAAAGCAGCCAAAACCCGCGGCATCAAAATCGTCTTGTGCTCCGGGCGGCCGCTGACCGGCTTGAAGGCCTTCTTTCCTCAGCTGGGCTTAGTCGACCCTGGCGATTACGCCATCACCTATAACGGCGCGATGGTGCAAGAAGCCGATTCCGGCAAAGTCTTGTTGGCGCACACGTTAAACTATCAACAATTCTTGGAACTGACGAACTTGGCCAACCAGCTGCATGTGCATTCCCATGCCGAAGACGAAGCCAACATGTACACGCCTAACCGCGACATTTCCCGCTACAGCGTGCGCGAGTCTTACTTGGTCAATATGCCGCTGTTTTATCGCCAGCCGGAAGAATTCGCCGCTGACAAGCAGTTCGCCAAGGTAATGTTTATCGACGAGCCTGAACTATTAGCTAAGGCCAAAGCCCAGATCCCGCAAAATTTCTTTGACCGCTATTATTTCGTCAACTCCGAGCCGTTCTTCTTAGAAGCCTTAAACCCCAAGGCTTCCAAAGGCAATGCCGTAGCTGACTTGGCTGCCAAGCTTAACTTAGACTTGACTGAAGTAATGGCCATTGGCGATCAAGCCAATGACTTGCCGATGATCCAAGTCGCCGGCTTAGGTGTCGCCATGGGCAATGCGATTCCAGAGGTGAAAGCCGCCGCGCAAGTGATCACCGCCACCAACGCCGAAGACGGCGTGGCCCAAGCGATCCGCCAATACGCCTTCTAACGCAAAAAAAGCGGCTTGGTCAAGCAATGACCAAGCCGCGTGCAAAAATTTAGTGTTGTTGCAATTTCAACCACTGCGCCACACCCCAGCGTTGCGTCGGCCGCTTAAGCTGCGCGGCGGCTTCTGCCAGCGGCATTAACATCAAGGTGTTGAAGTCTTCCAAGGGTTCTTGAACTTTATGCAAGTCAGAACAGGCATAGAACGTCGCCGGGTGATAATAAGCTGTTTGGCGGTGGTGTGAATAGAAATATTCAGACGCCGTGCCGAGCTTCTCACCGATGGTCACCGCCACGCCGAATTCTTCCAGCAATTCTCGGCGGATGGTTTCGGCATCACTTTCACCAGGTTCGACTCCCCCGCCTGGCAGAAATAAGGCATGATCAGGCGCCCCTAAGATCAACAACCGCTTGCCGGTGTGATCCGGGATCACCGCGTAGACACCTACGCGCTTCTTATAATCAAGCTTAGGATCTTTAATGCCGAATACCGGATCGTGTACCATGAGTCAGTCAGCCTCCAACTTTTTCTCTCATTATAGCCTTACGAAAGTCTAATTCATAGGAGGAATTTCAATGTCTCCGCTTCTCTTCTTGCCGCTGATCGTGCTTACGATCGCCTTTGCCGCCAGCTTCAGCATCGAACCGCGCCGCTTGTTAAACGGCTGGCTGTTCAACTTGTGGGCCGCGGCGGCATTAGGCACTGCCGCGTTCTTGATCCTCAACAGTCGAAACCGCCTGTTGATCGCAGTATCAGCCACACTGTTCATCATCGCCATCATGCTGGTGGCCTTGTTGTTTGCCTTGCACTTGCTGTGGCTGGCTTGGAATGCTTGGCTGGTGTGGCGGCGCGAAGGCCATAATCTCGGCAACATGTTGACTTTGCTGTTGGCAATAGGCTTGTTGCTGCTGGAAATCGGCGCCAGCTTCGGCCGCCAATACCTGCCAGATCCGCTGTATAACGGCTTAGCAGTATTCTTTAGCTTAACGATCTTGTATGTGTTGTTAGGCTTGTACAATTTCTTAACCGTGCTGGTGTTATACAACCTGCGCCCGCTGCGGCACAACAAAGACTTCTTGATCGTGCTAGGCGCCGGTTTGCTGCATGGCGACACCGTCAGTCCTTTGCTGGCAGCCCGCATCAATGCCGGCATTCGCTTCTACCGCAAGCAGCAAGCCCTCAACCGCCCTTGCAAGCTGCTGTTCTCCGGCGGCCAAGGGCCAGATGAATTGTTGCCAGAAGGCTTGGCCATGCAGCGCTACGCCTTAGCCCAAGGGATCCCTGAAGCAGACACCTTGGTGGAAAACCGCTCAACCACCACGCTTGAGAACATGCGCTTTTCTGCCAAAATGATCCAAGCCCTTGGCGGCGGCAAGGCGGCCTTTTTCACCAATAATTACCACCTGTTTCGCGCCGGGATCTACGCCAAGCAAGCCGGTTTAGCTGCTAACGGCCATGGGGCCCAAACCAGTTTCTATTTCCTGCCCAATGCGGTGATCCGCGAGTACTTAGCCATGGTGGTGCTGCACAAGAAGCGGCATTTGGTGATTTTTGGCTTGATCAGCTTACTCAGTATCGGTATCGGGTTGGTTCAAGCATTGGCACGGTGAAACAATTTTTGTATAATTGACCTAAAGGGGGCTTTCATCGTGCTCAAAGAATTCCGACAGTTCATTATGCGCGGCAACGTCTTAGACCTCGCCGTTGGGGTCATCATCGGCTCTGCATTCACCGGTTTGGTCACCAGCTTGACTAAGAACTTGATCAATCCGATCTTGGCGCTGTTCACCCGCAGCACCAACTTGCAGTCGTTAAGCTTCACCTTGCTTGGCGCCAAGTTCACTTATGGGGTATTCCTTAACGACGTGATCAACTTCTTGATCATCGCCTTCGTGGTGTTCCTGCTGGTCAAAGCCGCCAACAAAGTTCTGCCAGCCAAGAAATCTGCACCTGCTGGCCCTACCAAAGAAGAAGCGTTACTCACGGAGATCCGTGACCTACTCGCAAAAAGAGGCAATAATTGAAAAAATACAGATGGTTAATTGAACTCGTCGTCTTATTGGTGGCGGTGTTCGTCGGCGTTCAGCTGTTGATGACGCAAGTGGTTTCCAAAGATGTCGTGTCTGGCAACTCCATGCAGCCGACTTTGGAAAACGGTGATCGCCTATACTCGCTGCGCCACAAGCAAGTCAAGCGCAACGATATCGTGGTGATCAACGCCCCAGACGCACCTGGCGAATTGTACATCAAGCGTGTCATCGGCATGCCTGGCGACACTGTGAAAGTCCAGAATGAACGCTTGTATGTCAACGGCAAGCTGCAAAAGCAGCCTTACTTGAAAACCAGCTTCATGCGCAAAGAAATCACCGACTGGGCCAAAGCCAATAACCGCTCCAGCACCGGCGTCCAGTTCACGCAAGACTTCGATATCGCTACAGATAAGGCGACGCAATCCGAACACGTGCCGCAAGGCGAATACTTCGTCATGGGGGATAACCGCTTCGTTTCCCACGACGGCCGCGCCTTTGGTTTCATCCCTAAGAGCAAGATCCAATCCGTTGTCGTGTGGCGCTATTGGCCACTGACACAAATGAAGACGTACTGATCAAAAATGCCGTTTCACCGCATAATCGCGATGGAACGGCATTTTTGATATGGGCCAGGCCGGAAAGGGTGACCGGGAGCAGCTGGAACTACGGCCAAATGGCGTGGAACGGGGTGGGCGGCGGACGAGCTAACTCGACAACTCCGCTACGCTGCGCCTGTCGAGTGGATCTCGTCCACGCGCCTTGTTCTAGGCGCCTACGCGCTTTGCGCTCCGTTGCCAAGAACAACGACACCCCTGACGCCATTTGGCCTCCGCCCCAGCCGCTCCCGGTCACCCTTTCCTTCTGAGTTTGTTTCAAGTGACGCAATTTGTCGATTAACATTGATCCGGCGGAATTCTATCCAATGACGAATCATGTAGGGCTGGTATTGCGTAGTGCCGCTTGCCCCACGCCGCGCAGCGAGCCCTGTTCGGCAGCTCACAACAACGTCGCCAAATGTGCCTCAACGGCGTCTGTGGGCATGGTTTGGCCGGCCCACAACTTGAAACTGGCGGCGCCTTGCGCCACTAGCAAGGCCAAACCGTTAAGCGCATGTGTCACGCCGGCAGCTTGGGCTTGGGCCAACAACCGGGTGTGCAGCGGCGCATACACCATATCTAACACCACATGCTGCGGCGTCAACACGCTGGGGTCATTTAGCGGCGACAGGGCTGCTTGCTCAGCCATCCCCAAGCTGGTCGCATTGATCACCACTCGAGCATTGACCACCGCGTCATTGACAGACGCCGTATCACTCAGCGCAAGCACTATGATCTGACACTTTGGCGCATTGGCACGCACATGCTCAGCCAGCGCTTGAGCAGAAGTTTGGGTGCGATTAACAATGGTCAACTTGGCCAAACCGTTCTGGGCTAGGGCCAGCGCAGCAGATTGGGCCGCGCCGCCTGCGCCAAACAACACTGCCTCGCAATTGCTTAACACCAGCGCTTGCGGCAAGGCCTGCACCAAACCGATACCATCGGTGGTGTAGCCGGTCAATTCGCCATTGCGATTAACGATGGTGTTAACTGAATGGGCCAATTGCGCCAGCGGATCGATATGGTCTAACAGCGGCAACACCGCTTGTTTCAGCGGCATCGACAAGTTCACCCCACCCATATGTAAGGCCCGCAAGCCGTCAATGGCTGCCGGCAAGGTTTCTGGCGTAACATCGAAAGCCAAATAACGCGCATTGATGCCAAGTCGGTCAAACGCCAAGTTATGCATCGCCGGCGACAGCGAATGCGCCGCCGGGTGTGCGAATAATCCGTAAAGTGTGGTGTGTCCGTCGATCAAGCCTGTTCCCCCTGTAATTGTAGAATCGTCGCCACTGAAAGCTGCCCTGGCGCACTGGCATCCCCTAATGTGGCAAACGTTAAGCCCGGGGCAAAAGCCCCAGAAGCCACCCGCGTCAGTTGGCCTAATTCGCCCATCCCGATGATGATTGCCGGCTGCGGCAGGGTCAATTTCGCCCAAGCCAACAGCGCCAACAAGTTCAAGGTGTCTGTGGCTTGTTGCGGCATGGCCGCAAGTTTCACCACATCGCCCCAGCGGCTTTGCGATTGCAACAGCGCTTGGCCGTCTTCAAAGCCTGGGGTTTGGTGAAAATCATGCTGGCTGGCCACAACTGCAACATCATTGGCGTGTGCAGCTTCAACCAAGCTTTGCCGCGGCACCGGCGGGACATTGGCTTCAATATCGATGGCATCCGGACCAAAATCGAGGATCCGCCGATATAAGGCCACATATTCGGCCACATCGCCGCCAAACGCCCCGCCTTGGGCCTTGGTGCGGATGGTCACCAGCACCATTTTGCCGGCTTGATGCAAGCGAAAAAGCAAATGTGCAGCGGTGTCATCATCTACTGTGGGCCAAGCGTCCAGCCGCCATTCTGCCACTTGCGCGTCGCTTTCGCACACTGCTTGTGCCGCTTGTAACAACGCTTCAGGATCAGTTGCCACCAGCGGCACCGCAATGGCTGGCACCTGAGCTGACAGCGCTTGAACAAATTTCTTCATGCGTCTTCACTCCAAGAATGCAGGCAAGTCCGCCAATGCCACCGGATGCAGCACTGGCTCGCCCAGCTGCTTCAATAAGACTAACACCACGGTATCGTGTTTGACCTTCTTGTCCATGCGGATTTGGGCGACTAATTTAGCCACCGGAATGTCGGGATAATGTGTCGGCAAGCCAACTGCCTCAAGCCGCGCGCGCAATTGATCGGCGGTACCAGAGGCGGTTAAGCCTCGGCGTTCGCTGATTTGGGTAATCGCGATCATCCCCATGCTGACAGCTTCGCCATGCAAGGTGTCTGGCACCAATAACTCCACGGCATGCCCTAAAGTGTGGCCAAAGTTCAAGAAGCGCCGCGCACCGGTGTCCCGTTCGTCATCAACCACCAGCGCCGCTTTGGCGGCAATGGCATAGGCTGAACATTCTGCAGCATGGGCCAAGAGGCTTTGCGGCGAATCGATTTGCATGATCAATTGCCAAAAGCCTGGCTGATCAGACATCGCGGCCATTTTGACCACTTCGCCGTAGCCTTCCACCAAGTTGCGCTGACTTAAGGTTTGCAAATGATCCGGATCAATGACGACTAAGTCCGGTTGATAGAAAGTACCGACGACGTTCTTGCCGGCGCCAAAATCCACCGCCGTTTTGCCGCCGACACTGGAATCGACTTGCGCCAGCAAACTCGTCGGCACTTGAATGTAAGGCAAGCCGCGCATGAATGTGGAAGCCACAAAGCCGGCCAAATCGCCAACGACGCCGCCGCCTAAGGCCACCACCGCGTCAGAGCGCGAGAAGCCTTGGGCGATCAAGTTGGTATACACCTGTGTTGCGCCAGTCAGCGTCTTGCTGGCTTCTCCGGCTTCAATCACCGTGGTGGCGGTGGTGAAACCGGCTTGTTCTAAACTCGCCACGGTTTCAGCCAAATACAGCGGTGCCACATTGGTGTCCGAAACGATCATCAACTTGCGCTTGGACCACACCTTAGCCACCAATTCCCCCAGCCGTTTGCAGGCGCCGGCTTCGATGATGATGTCATAAGGATGATCGGCTAAGGCAACGTGTTGCGTACTCATTTAAGCGCCTGACGCACTGCAGCAACGCGCTTGGTCATGTTCAAGTACAAGTCTGGGGTCAACGCCTGCGGGCCGTCAGAGAAAGCATGAGCCGGGTCGTCGTGGATCTCAACGATTTCACCATCGCAGCCAGTCGCCGCAGCCGCCACTGCCATTGGTGTCACCAAGTCCCGCACGCCTACCGCATGGCTTGGGTCAGCGATCACTGGGTAATGCGATAACTGCTTAAGCACTGGGATCGCCGCCAAATCGAAGGTGTTGCGGGTGTATTTGTTGTCGAAAGTCCGGATCCCGCGTTCGATCAAGAACACGTTCGGGTTGCCGTTAGCACGAATGTATTCAGCGGCGTTCAACAAGTCGTCGATGGTGGCAGACATGCCGCGCTTTAAGCCCACGGCGATTTTGGTTTTGCCGACTTCTTTCAATAAGCTGAAGTTTTGCATGTTGCGGGCCCCGATTTGGAAGATGTCGGTGTATTTGCCAACCATCGCCACATGCGGCACATCCATGACTTCAGTGATCACATCCATGCCTTGTTCGTCAGCAGCTTCACGCAAGAAGCGCAAGCCGTCTTCGCCTAAGCCTTGGAAAGAGTATGGCACCGTGCGCGGCTTGAAGGCCCCGCCGCGCAAGACTGTGGCGCCGCCTTCTTTGGCGAGCTTGGCCATTTTGCGCACATGGGCTTCGGATTCAACAGAGCACGGGCCGGCCATCATCACGAAGCTGCCGCCGCCGATAGTGGTATGCGGCAGCTTGATCACCGTGTCTTCCGGCTGGAACTGACGGCTGCCTAA
Organism: Lacticaseibacillus jixiensis; assembly: GCF_042847315.1. Lineage (NCBI taxonomy): Bacteria > Bacillati > Bacillota > Bacilli > Lactobacillales > Lactobacillaceae > Lacticaseibacillus > Lacticaseibacillus jixiensis. The sequence goes on along the minus strand of NZ_BAAFPR010000009.1, from coordinate 42,587 downwards.
GACAAAGCTTGGGTCGTTGGTGGTGATGCTTTCAATCTCAGCTGCTTCTTCTGGGGTCGGGGTGAAGTCTTTCACGCCGATAGCAGCTAAGTGAGTGCCAACGACTTCAACTTGGGCCGGAATGGCGGCGAGCTTTTGGGCAACTTGTTGGATGAGCGGGGATTGGGCTTTGAATTGAATAATCATAAGATGAATGCTCCTTCTAATTTAGCGTAAGTTCATGCTGCGCAATTCTTGCGCGGCGGACAATTGCAAGTAAGTGTCAGCGACATGTTGCGGGGTGAAGCCAAAATGGTTCATGACGCGCTCAGCGTTGCCGCTGGCGCCAAAGGTATCCATGCCCACCACTGCGCCATCAAGGCCGACGAACTGGCCCCAGCCTAATGGGCTGGCCATTTCTACAGCCACGCGGCGGGTGATGTTGTTTGGCAAGACGCTTTGTTGGTAATCGCGGGATTGTTGGGCGAACAATTCAAAACTTGGGATCGATACCACCGATACGAAGCGGCCGGACTTGGCCAACTCGATTTGCGCTTGCATCGCCAAGTGCACTTCTGAGCCGCTGGCCATTAAGATCCCTTCTTGGCGCTTGCCGGCAGGAACGCCGGAAACCACATAAGCACCGCGGGAAACCGGCGGGACTTTCTTGGACAATTGCGGCAAGTCTTGGCGGGTCAAGACGATCACCGTGGGGCCATTCTGCCGAGTCAACGCCACACGCCAGGCTGCAGCAGTTTCTTGACCATCGGCTGGGCGCAAAACCACAGTGTTGGGGATGCTGCGCAACATCGTGAGCTGCTCAACAGGTTCATGGGTCGGCCCGTCTTCGCCAACGGCAATGGAATCATGGGTGAACACGAAGGTCACTGGCAAATGCTGCATCGCTGCCAAGCGAATTGCTGGCTTGAGGTAATCGGAGAACACCAGGAAAGTTGAGCCAAAGACGCGCGAGCCGCCATGCAAGGCCATGCCGTTTAACGCAGCGCCCATGGCGAATTCACGAACGCCAAAGGCAATGTTGCGGCCTTCTGGATGCTCTGGGGAGAACAGCGGCGAGCCGTCGATCACCGTCTTAGTGGAGCTGGCCAGATCAGCGGCGCCGCCCCACATTTCCGGGGCCAACTTGGCAAAAGCGTTCATCGCGATCTTGCCGGCATCCCGTCCGGAGCAAAGTTCTGGGATCAAGGTGTTCGGCTGTTCTGGCAAAGTCGGCAAGAGATTCTGTGTGGCGCGGCCAAGGGCTGCCGCAACAGCTGCGGGTTGTTGTTTGACCTTCGCATGCCATGTTGCACAAGCTTGTTGACCGCGTTGGCCTAAGGTGTCGGCGAAGCGCTGGGTCACGGCCTCTGGCACTTCAAAATCAGGCAATTGCCAGTTGAAGGTGACTTTCAACGCGGCGTAGTCGGCTTTAGACAACGCCTTGCCATGCACGCCGTTGGTGCCTTGTTCGCGGGCGCCAAAGCCGATCACCGTGCGCACTTCGATCATCGAAGGCTGATCGGTGACGGCTTTGGCAGCGGTGATGGCCTCATCAATGGCATTCAAGTCGTTACCATCTTCAACTCGGCTGTAAGACCAGCCTTCTGCGGCACAACGCGCTGCCATGTCTTCACCAAAGGCCCGGGCTTTGCCGCCATCTAAGGAAACATCATTGGAGTCAAACAACACGATCAGCTTGCCTAACGCTTGATGCCCCGCCAAGCCCATGGCTTCATGAGAGATGCCTTCCATGAAGTCGCCATCGCCGGCAATGACGTAAGTGTAATGATCCACCAAGCCATCAAAGCGTGCGGCCATGTGGCGTTCAGCCATTGCCATGCCCACCGCCATGCCTAAGCCTTGGCCCAGCGGCCCGGTAGTGGCTTCAACACCATCGACCACGCCGTATTCCGGATGTCCTGGCGTGCGGCTGCCAAACTGGCGGAAATGGCGCAAGTCGTCGGTGGTGACGTTAAAGCCTGCCAAATGCTGCAAACTGTATAACATCGCACTGCCGTGGCCGGCTGACAACACGAAGCGATCGCGGTTGAACCACTTGGTGTCTTGTGGGGTGACATTCAAGTGGTTGCGGTATAACACATAAGCCATTGGCGCGGCCCCAAGCGGCAGGCCTGGGTGGCCTGAGTTGGCTGCTTGGATCTGCGCGACGCTGAGCATGCGGATCGTATTGACGGCTAAGTCGTCGGTGGAATCAAATTTCATGGTGTTCTCCTCCTAAATGTGGCAACAAGAACGCAAATGGCGCTGTCAGCTTCAGCCGATAGCGCCATTTGATCCAGTTAGTCCTGGAGAAATAAAAAGGCACACGGCTGAAATTCGCTCATCCGTGTGCTTGCCGTGTGGTTCCGATGATTCCTGGCATGCAGACGAATGTATCCCTCGCGAGCAGGGACACATTCGTGTGCTCCTACTCGCTAGAGAAAATACGCATACCAGGCATAATAGACAACTGTGTTCGTCTTCATGTTCATCATCAAAACCCCTTCTTCATGTGTTGAAATGAGCTTACCGCCGTCTGCAGCCAAAGTCAACCCAAAAATGTAAATTTGGTGAGAAATAATTAGAGCTGCATGGCTAATTATGGCAAAAGTGGGGAAAGGCCGAGCAAGGCCGGGCAGGGGCTGCTGCGCGGCGTGGGGCAAGCGGCGGCGCAGGCGGTGCGGCCGGGACTACGGCTAAATGGCGTGGCGACCGAAGTAGCAGGGCGGGCGCCTGACGCCATTTGGCCTCCGCCCCAGCTGCCCCCCGGTCGCACTTTCCTTTGTCACTCGTCTAAGTTCATACCTTCACCGATCGAACGTTAATCCTACAACGTTCCAACTCATGCCAATGATGTAGGGCAGGGATTGTGGAGTGGCATGGGGCAAGCGTCGGTCAGGCCGTGAAACGATCAGCAGCACAAGACAAGCGGGCTATGCTTGGCTTGCGCTGCTGATCGCGGCAAGAATCGAGACAAGCAGGTGAGCGCAGCGAGCGCTTGGCTCAATTCTTAGGCGCAAAACGCGCGCCTTTCAGCGCGGTTGGAGCCGGCCGCACCGCCTGCGCCGACGCTTGCCCCATGCCGCGCAACAACCCCTGCCCGGCCCTTTTCACACGCTGCTTATCAGTAAGTCTGCGCGTCGAAGCGGTTATAGTAATCTAAATAATATTTGCCGTTGGCCAAAGTCAATTTGGTCACGCTGGTGTTGTCCGGCTCTGGCAGACTCATGGGATCTTTAGGCTGCAAGGCCACTAACGCCGCGGCTTTGACGGTGAAGCCATGGGTCACGCACACCACACTTTGGGCCACATAATGTTTGGCCACGTCTTGCATAAAGTCGGCGACGCGCGTTTGCACTGCTTCAAAACTTTCACCGCCTTGGGCCACTTCAACATAACTGGGCAAAACATCGTTTAATACTGTATCAAACACTTGCGGATACTGTGCTTCAAGCTCAGCATTGCGCCGGCCATCCCAGTTGCCATAAGAGATCTCCAACAGCCGCGCATCTAATTGCGGCGTCAAGAGCTGCTTGGGGTCAAGCAAGGCCGCAGTTTCTTGAGTGCGGTCAAGCGGCGAGACAAACAAGGCCGCTTTGTCTTGTAAGGAGAACTGCGTGGCCAATTGTTGGGCTTGGGCCTGGCCGATGGCGCTTAAGTGCGTGCGCGCGTCATTAATGGTGCCTTGTTTGAGCCCCATGGCGTTGGCTGTGGTTTGGCCATGGCGAATGAAATAGAAAGTCGTCATAATATTCTCCTCATGATTATCAGCGTTTTTTAATGTTTCCTGTTGACGCGATATTCGCTTCGTGCTATCTTAGTTAACAACGAAGCGGAGGATGATTGCAATGCTTAAATTCAACTTTATCAATGCTAAGTCATCATCATGGTCATACACATCAGCTGTGTAGACCATCTTTGTGCTCACGCCAAGTGGTCTCACAGTTGCTTACTGTGAGACCGTGAATCTTGTATCATCACGCGCCTTCACAGGATTATTGTGAAGGCGCGTTTTTTTATTCAATTTAGGAGGATTATCATGGTTTATAATTTCGCCGCGGGACCGGCTGTCATGCCTGCCCCGGTTGTCCAACAGATCCAACAAGAGCTGCCCAGCTTAAACGGCAGCGGCATGAGCATCATGGAGATCTCACATCGCAGCGCCGATTTCGATGCGATCATCAACCAAGCCCAAGCGCGCATGCGCCGCTTAATGGCCATCCCCGATGACTATGCGGTGTTGTTCATGCAAGGCGGCGGCACCGGCCAATTCGCCGCAGCGCCATTGAATCTGGCCACCAAGCATCACCAAATCGCTGTGCTTGATTCTGGACAATGGAGCAGCAAAGCCGCCGCCGAAGCCGTGCGCTTAGACGTACCGGCGCAAGTGCTGGCCACCACCAAAGCCGACCACTATCGCCACTTGCCTAAGCTGCCTGCGCCGCTTGCCCAGAACACTTTTGATTATTTACATATTTGCGTCAACAACACCGTTGAAGGCACCGCCTACACCACCTTGCCAGACGCCGGTACCACGCCGCTGGTGGCAGACATGTCCAGCAATATCATGGCCCAACAATACAACGTGCAAGATTTTGGGATGATCTTCGCCGGAGCGCAGAAGAATCTGGGACCGGCTGGCGTGACGGTGGTGATCGTCAAGCGCAGCCTGTTGTCAGATGTCGTCGCGGTGCCTAGCGCGTTAGATTACAGCTTGTTTGACAAGAAGCGTTCGTTGTATAACACGCCGCCGGTATTTGCAATTTATGCCTTGAACCTGACGCTGGGCTGGCTGGAGGAACAAGGCGGCGTGGCGGAAATGCAGCGGCGCAACCTTGAGAAATCCGGCAAATTATACGATTTCTTAGATCAATCGCAATTATTCCACAATTACGTGCGGCCACAAGATCGCAGCTTGACCAATGTGGTGTTTAACACCAACGATGACGCCGTGGATAACGATGTGGTGCAACTCGCCGCTGCCCACGGCTTGATGAACCTCAAAGGCCACCGCAGCGTTGGCGGTTTGCGCGCCAGCTTGTACAACGCCATGCCGCTGGCCGGTGTTGATGCCTTGATCGATTGCTTATACCACTATGAAAAGGAGCACCGCTAATGTATCAAATCAAAACTTTTAACGCCATTGCCGAAGCCGGCTTGAAGGCTTTTGGCCCGAATTATCAACTCAATCAAACCGAAGACGCCGATGCGTTCTTGATTCGCTCGGTAAACTTACACGACTATGCTTTTCCCGAAAAGCTTAAGGCTATCGTGCGCTGCGGTGCCGGCTTCAACAACATCCCGCTAGATGTCGCCACCCATAATGGCACAGCGGTTTTCAACACCCCAGGCTCTAACGCCAATGCCGTTAAAGAATTGGTGATTGCGATGCTCATCATCGCCAGCCGCAACTTGTTCTCCGCAGCGCGCTATGCGGCACATAACTCTGGGGCAGATATTTCCACCCGCACTGAAGCTGAGAAAACCCAATTCAACGGCACCGAACTCACCGGCAAAACCTTGGCTGTCATTGGTGTCGGCCACGTCGGCGCCCGCGTGGCCACAGCAGCTGGCGACTTAGGGATGAAAGTCATCGGCTATGATCCTTACCTATCGGCTAACGACGCATGGCACATCCCCACCACCACCGTACGCGCCGCCACCTTGGAAGACGCGATCAAAGACGCCGATTATGTTTCGGTGCATGTGCCAAAGAACCCAGACACCATCAACTTGATTGGTGCCAAAGAACTGGCCATGATGCCAAAAGGCTGCGTGGTGTTGAACTTCGCGCGCGGCGGCATCGTGGATAACCACGCGGTATGCCAAGCACTTGATGCCGGGCATATCAAGCGCTACATGACGGATTTTGGTGAAGACGAATTGTTGAATCGCAACGACGTGTTGGTCACCCCGCATATCGGCGGCTCGACTTTGCAAGCCGAAGCCAACGGCGCGGTGCAAGGCGCCCAGCAGATCATGGACTTCTTAGAAACCGGCAATGTCGTGCATTCGGTGAACTTGCCAACGATCGAAGTGCCGTTCATTTCCAAGTATCGCTTAACCGTGATGCACCAGAACATCCCCAACATGGTCGGGCAAATCGCCACGTGCTTAGCCAACGCCAACGTCAACATCGAATCGATGTCTAATGCTGCCCGCGACAAGGTCGCCTACTCGATCATCGACACCAATAACTCTTTTGATAAAGACACTTTGCTCACGCAGCTGCGCGCTATTGACGCGGTTTATCGCGTACGCTTGCTGAAACATTAATCACTAACAATTGCGCCACGGCTTTGCCCCACGATTTGCACTTGAATCGCGGCGCAAAGCCGTTTTTGTGTCTTGGCGTTGCTTTGTCAAACGCGCCGATGTGCCTGATTGCTTGCCCGCTTTTGTCATCGCCGGCCCCAGAGCAATATTCTCATTAACGAATCATGCACAGCGCCTTCATTCATGCTATTATTAAGAAAATTCTTGGAGGATAACGATGCGAAATATTGGGAAATTATTCGTGCTGGACTGGCGCCGGCTGCTTAAAAGTCCGCCGGCGTTTCTGTTGGTGTTGGCGCTGGTCGTGATTCCGTCTTTGTATTGCTGGTTCAACGTATGGGCATTATGGGACCCCTACAGCAACACACAAGACTTGACGGTAGCAGTATATTCAGCCGATCAATCGGCGACTTTTAACGGGAAGCAAGTCGCGATCGGTGACGAATTGGTGACGCAACTGCATAAGAACAAGAAGCTGGGGTGGCGCTTCGTTGATTCTAAACAAGCTGTCACCAAAGGCGTGCGCTCTGGCAAATACTACGCCGGCATCGTGGTGCCAAAAGACTTCTCCAAAGACTTGTTGACCATTGTCCAAGGCAAAGTCCAGAAGCCAAAGCTGGATTATTACGTCAACGAAAAGATCAACGCCATCGCCCCGAAAATCACCGCCAGTGGTGCGACGACTTTGCAATCAACGATTTCCACGCAATTTGTCGACACAGTGGCCAAGACTTTGATGACCGAATTCAACAAAGCCGGCATTAAATTAGACGACAACTTGCCGATGATCCGCCGCTTTGCCACGCTGGTCACCAACACCAACCGCCAGCTGCCGACGATCGAAGGCTATCTTAAAGAAGTCGAAACCGTGCGCCACCAGCTGCCTGAGATCAAAACCAAGCTCAAAGCCGCCAACGACATGGCCGCTTACCTGCCGGAAGTCAACCAAATGGCCCATAAGCTGGTCAAAGCCAACGATTATTTGCCGATGGCCGAAGATGCCGGCCAATTGGCGGTGCAAGTCCAAGGCAAACTGCCGGAAGTGCAACAAGCCGGCCAGCAGCTGGCAATGGTCAATGACCATTTTGACACCTTGCAAGCAGGCGTTGGCAAAGCCATCACCGTCACCAATCAAGGCTTGGCGGTGATCGACAGCGTCGATGGCACCTTGCCTAGCCTCACTGCTTTTGGCAAGCACACGCAAAGTGCCTTGGCCACCACCAAAGATCAAGTCGTGCCGCAAGTTGAATCCGGCTTAAGCATCGTGCAAAATGCCACCGATGCCGGCTTGACCTTGATCAACACCGCCAACACCAAGCTCAGCCAAGACTTGCAAAGCCTCAACAGCTTGTTGGCTAATAACGAATTATCTGCTTCTGACAAACAAGCCATCGCCACCTTGCTTGAAGGCGTGGCCACGCGGCAAACCAATACCGCCGCCGTCGCTGAAAAACTCGCCGCAAGCCTCACCCAAGTGCAACAAAGCTACAACGCCTTGCATCACGGCGCGCAAAGCGCAACGCTGGATCAAGCCATTGCCCAGCTTAACGCCATCAGTACAGTAGCCACCAAACTGGCCGGCCAAGCGGCTGCTTTGGCCCAACAGGCGCCAAGCTTATCCACGCAGGCTTTGCAAAGCCGCGTGGCCGCCTTGCAGCAAACTGCGGACACTTTTGCCGGCGATGCCACCAAGCTGCAAAATCTCGGTTTGTCGGCGAGTGTGACCGCCTTGATCGGCCAATTCAAACAAGCCTTAACCAGCGCCAGCACCACCTTGGCCGATATTAACGATCAAGTGCTGCCCAAGCTCCCTGGCTTACTACATAACACCAAGGACTTATTGCAACAAGCCCAAACGATGCTGAAGCACGTGCAAACTCAGCTGCCGGCATTAAAGACTGAACTGGCTGATGCCAATACCTTGCTTAACGGCCACATGACCCAAATCACCGGCGGCATCAACACCATCGCGGCACTGTATCAGAATGATTTCCCTACGCTGAAAACCAAGTTGGCCACGGCGACGGCTTTTGTGAACCACGACTTGCCTGGCATCGAAACCCAGCTGACCACGGCGTTGAACTTGGCCAATCAGAAGCTGCCGGTGCTTGAAAGCGGCTTAAACCAGGCGCATGGCTTGATTCAAACCGACTGGCCGACTTTGAAAGACGCGATTCAAAAAGGTGCTGTCGCGATCAAAAAAGGCCAACAGTCGGTGGATCTGTCGCAGTTGCTGAAGCTGTTGCGCCGCGATGCCGGCAAAGAAGCCAACTTCTTGGCTGATCCCGTTTCGCTTAACGAACAAGATCTCTACCCGATCCCAACATATGGCTCGCAAAGCGCCCCGTTTTATCTGGCGTTGTGCATTTGGGTCGGGGCGCTGCTGCTGGGAGCGATCTTGATCACCGAATACCACCTGCCAGAAGAGCTGGCTGATGCCACCATCAAGCAGCAATACATCGCGCGCTGGTTGACGTTTGCCGGGTTGGGGATGGGCCAAGGGCTGATCGCGGCTTTAGGCAACATCTTCTTGATCGGCACTTATGTGGTCAACAAGCCTCTGTATCTGCTGTTTGCCATGGGTTTGTCGGTGGTGTTCGTGTCAATTTTATACAGCTTGATCTCGCTGTTTGGCAACATTGGCAAAGGCATCGGCATCATTATCTTAGTGCTGTCGATTTCCGGGGCCGGCGGGAATTTCCCGGTGGTCTTGTCTGGCAAATTCTTCCAGGCCATCAACCCGTGGCTGCCTTTTACTTACGCGGTGAATATGCTGCGCGAAACCGTTGGCGGTATTTACTGGCCGAATTTGTGGAGCGACTTGTGGCGCCTGGCCGCATTCGGCATTGTGTTCTTTGTTGGCGGCTTGTTGCTCAAAGGCCCGATTCGCCCGCTGATCGACAAAATGCACGAAATTTCCAAACGCAGTAAGATCATGGAATGATCTTGCTGCCCAACGCAAAACGGCTATCCCTTATGAATTCGTGAGGGATAGCCGTTTTGATTTGGTATTGCTGCTATTAATTCGTGGTCACGCGCCGATCGACAGACACATACACCACTCGCCGATTGCAATGCGCGACTTGCTCGGCAGTGCTTGGCATTGGCACTTGCACCCCAGCATCGATCATCCGCGCGATGGTGGCGCCGGCTAAGTGCGCGGTGCCGGCAATGGTTTCGCCCACGACTGTCACCCCTGCAACGTCTGGGCTGGTGAAGGTGAAGCGGTGGGCGGCATCGTCTTCATCTTCTGTGACAAACATCGGATACGTCAGAAACTGAAACATCATCTTGCCTCCTGAGTTTGTTGCGTTTGCTTTCCATTACCACCTTACGCCCTGCCGCTGCGGAATGAAAGCAGTTTCTCAAGAGAATTGTCGATTGTTTCACAAGCTTCTGCGCCAAACAAACAGCGATACGTCGCGATTCACCAAGAATCGTGACGCATCGCCGTTTGTTGACTGCAGACGCTTATTTCTTGAAGCGGTTTTCGAATAATGGGGAAACCGGCTTGTTTTCTTGGATCCGGGTGATGGCCCGCCCGATTAAAGGTCCCACGGAAACTTGGACCAACTTGGACAATTGCTGCTTCTTTTCTTCAGCCAATTGGATGGAGTCAGTGACGACGATTTGTTCGATCACTGAGTTCTCCAAGCGTTCAACGGCAGGGCCTGAGAAGATCGCGTGCGTCGCAGCCACTAAGACTTCAGTGGCACCGGCGTTCTTTAACGCTGCAGCCGCTAAGGTGATGGTGCCGGCAGTGTCGATCATGTCATCGATGATGATGCAGCGCTTGCCATCAACTTTACCGACGATGTTCATCACTTCAGCGACATTTGGCCGCGGACGGCGCTTGTCGATGATGGCAATTGGCGCCTTGAGGAATTCCGCCAGCTTACGCGCGCGGGTCACGCCACCGTGATCAGGCGAGACAACGACAGTGTCGTCACCAGTGTATTGGTTACGCAAGAAGTAATCCGCCAACAGCGGGGCGCCCATCAAGTGATCGACTGGGATATCGAAGAAGCCTTGGATCTGAGCGGCATGCAAGTCTAACGCTAAGACCCGATCAGCGCCGGCACGTTCCAGCATGTTGGCCACCAACTTGGCGGTGATTGGTTCACGCGAGCGCGCTTTGCGATCTTGGCGCGCGTAACCGTAATAAGGCAATACCACGTTGATCGTGTGCGCCGAAGCACGACGCAGGGCATCGATCATGATCAAGAGTTCCATCAAGTTGTCATTAACCGGCGCACTGGTCGATTGAATGAGATAGATATCATCCCCACGAATACTTTCTTCGATGTTGATTTGAATTTCCCCGTCGGAGAAGCGCTTGACGGATGACTTACCTAACTCAACACCCACTTCTTTGGCGATTTTTTCTGCAAGGGGCTTGTTTGAGTTCAAGGCAAAAATCTTCAACTTTGGATCAGCATAATGCTCTGGCATGGTTTCCTCCACCTGATTTAATTGGCACGTTCTACAGTACGGAACACAGAATCCGAACGATTCACCGATGACCTGTGCTCACACACGCTCTAGTATAACAAAAAAGATTTGTCTCTGGGGAGACAAATCTTAATGTAAGCGGGTGAAAAAAACAGATATTAATCTCACCGCCATGATTCGTTAATATTCGGCCTAGTTCCATTCCGGCGCATCGGCGATCGGCAGGCGCTTCCAGAAATCGGCTTTGTTCTCTTGGCGCGCCCGGGCAATCCCCATAGCATGCGTTGGCACGTCTTTGGTGATCGTTGAACCAGCCGCTACAAAGGAGTGCGCATCCAGCGTCACCGGCGCCACGATATTGGCATTTGAGCCGATGAAAGACTTGTCGCCTACTGTGGTGTGGAACTTATGCACCCCATCGTAATTGACAAACACCACGCCACAGCCGATGTTGATGTCTTTGCCCAAAGTGGCATCGCCGACATAGCTTAAGTGGCCTAACTTGGTGCCAGCACCTAATGTGGCTTTCTTGACTTCGCAGAAGTTGCCGATATGCACGCCTTCGCCGATGTCGGATTGCGGCCGCAAATGAGAGTTGGGGCCGATGTTAGAACCAGTGCGCATGATCGAATCTTCAATGGTGGAGCTGGTGATGCGCACATTGTCTTGGATCGTGGCGTTGATCAATTCAGAATGCGTGCCCACCACGCAGTTGGAACCGATGGTGGTGTGGCCTTTAAGATAAACGCCAGGTTCAATGATCGTGTCGCTGCCAATGGTGACATCTGCATCGATATACGTCGTTGCCGGGTCGACCATGGTCACGCCGTTTTTCATATGCGCCACATTGATACGCTTTTGCATCGCCTTGGTGGCTGCCGCCAGTGCCACGCGGTCGTTAACACCCATGGATTCGGTGAAGTCTGCCATGGTATAAGCGCCGACTACGGCCCCTTGCGCCTTTAGAATCTCGATAACATCAGGCAGGTAATATTCGCCTTGCGCGTTGTCGTTGCCGACTTGATGGAGTGCGGCAAACAGACTTTGGTTGTCGAAACAATACACCCCGGTGTTGATTTCTTGAACCTTGGCTTCTTCTTCAGTGGCGTCTTTTTGCTCGACGATCTTTTGCACCGAGCCGTCTGCGTTGCGAATCACACGGCCATAGCCAAAAGGATCCGGCGCCACAGCGGTGAGGACGGTGGCTTTGGCGTGAGTCTGTTCATGATAAGCAAACAATTTCTCGAAGGTGTCTGCGGTAAATAACGGCGTGTCGCCGCTGACGATCAAGGTCATGCCGGCTTTGTCGCCTAATAAAGGCTCCGCTTGCAACACCGCATGGCCGGTGCCGAGTTGTTCGGCTTGCACGGCAAATTGGGTGCGGTCGCCTAGCGCTTCTTCCACCGCTTCGGCACCGTGGCCGACGATGGTGACGATGGCGTCTTGGTGGGTCTTCTCAACTTGGGTCAACACGTGGTCGACCATCGGCTTGCCACATACTTGATGCAGAACTTTATACAGTGAAGACTTCATCCGCGTGCCTTTACCGGCGGCGAGAATGATCGTAAATTTAGCAGACATGATAGACTCCTTTGGTGAAACGGATTTACTTATATGATAGCCAATCGCCGCCTTCATGACAAGGACAAGCCTGGGAGGTACTGGCGACTATACCAATGACCGGGGGCCGGAAACGGTACCTGGTGGCCACGGTGTGCTCCGGTCAGATGGCGTGGCGACCGAAGTAGAGGGGGGGGCGGCGGAAAGGGCGACCGGGGGCAGCTGGGACTACGGCCAAATGGCGTGGAACGTGGTGGGCGGCGGACGAGCTAACTTTGCGTCTCCGCTTCGCTCCGCGCGCAAAGTGGATCTCGTCCGCGCGCCTTGTTCTAGGCGCCTACGCGCGTTGCGCTCCGTTGCCAAGAACAACGACACCACTGACGCCATTTGGCCTCCGCCCCAGCTGCCCCCGGTCGCCCTTTCCTCCATCTTACGTTTCAGATTAAGATAATCGCCACGCAAACATTGAGCTGACGATATCTGGAATAGGTGTTACAGCGCAACGTGACTACACTGCGCTGAGTTGACTGACCCTGGCCGCTCCCTTCCTCCACAACAGTTTCGCCCTGCGCTATCTATCATTCGAAATGTTGAGCTGCCTTGATCCTACCCTACCACGAATATGTAGGCCAGGTGTTGCGAAGCAGCGTGGGGCAAGCGGTGGTCAGGCCGCGAAACAATCAGCACAGCGAGACTTGCGGGCTGTGCAAGGCTTGCTGTGCTGATTGCGGCAAGTTCTGAGACCGCGCTGAGCGAAGCGATGCGGGCTCAGAACTTAGGCGTAAACCACGCGCACTTTGCGGGGTTGAAGCCGGCCGCGCCGCCTGCGCCACCGCTTGCCCCACGCTGCGCAGCAACACCTGACCGGCCGCCACAACTAAAAAGTCGGCGCATCACCCTGACAGGTCATGCACCGGCTGTGGTTACTGCTCTTTTGCTGCTTTGATGCTGCTGGTTTGATGGGTCTTGCTCCAGACTTCATAGAAATAATGATTGTCGCGAGTGACCAGCTCCCACAAGAAGTTCAACACCACAAAACCCACGATCACGCCAAACAGCACCATTAACGCCACATTAAGTTCGCTTTGATGCATCTTGGAGAAGACTTCTTGAAACATCACCAAGAAGCCCCGCACGCTTTGCAACACCACGCCGTACAACAACACGGCCCGCCACAACAAACGCCAGAAACCGGCTGGCTGGCCGGCTTGATCAACCACGCGAATGCGCACCAGACTTTTGCCCCAAGTGGCACCATGATTGAACGTCGGCACCAGCACATGCAAGAAAAACAGCGGCAAGATCGTTTGCAGCACCAAGCCTGGCAACAAGTTTTCAACGCCTAATAAGCGTGCCAAGAGGCTTAACAAGCCGGCGATGATACCAAACAACACCACATTATCAATGATGAAAGCCACCAAGCGCCGAGTCAGCGACACCTTCTGGCCGCGCTGGCGGCTGGCAGCGTCCATTTCATCACGCGTGGGAAAAGCCCGCATCAGCGTTGGCGCCAATAAGCCCCCGATCAAACCGCCGCTAGAGTTCAAGATCAAGTCATCCACATCAAACAAGCGATACGGCCGCGGATAATAACCATATAACCCGGACAGCTGGGTCAACTCAAAGAACAGCGACAGGCCCAACGCCATCAGCCACACCTGCCACAACGGGCGCTTGAAGTAATAACGCAAGTACACGCCAAAAGGAATCGTCAAGACGATGTTAAACGCCGGTTGAATGAAGCCCGGCTGCTTCAATGCGGCCAGCCAGGTGCTTGGATGCAGCGGCGAAAACACCGTGGTGTGCACGAATTCACGCAATGCCGTCAATGGCACCAAGTTGTAATGCGCCGTGGTTAATGCCGCCACACTGCTTCGGCTCGGCAGCGGCAGAATGATCAAGAAATACGCCGCCAGCATGTAGAACACGAAGCTGTACACGACGATCGCCCGCCACCACAAGAAACTGCCGTAGCGGCGATATTGCAAGATCAAAAAAGGCAGTGCCAAGACCAACGCCAGAATCGGGAAGGTCAGCACTGCCATTTTTACCGGATAAAGGTACGCACTCACTTGGCAAGCGCCTCTAAGCGCGCAAGGTTCTTGTCCAAGTAGTTACCAGCCACGGCATGCAGTGTGTTGGCCTTGGTGTCGACTTCATCGACGCGAATCAAGCTGGTGTAATCAGACACCATGCGATCCCCTGAGAAGTTGCCTTCTGCAAACACGGAAATGCCGACGAGCTTGGCGTCGAATTCGGCGATCAAGCTGCGCATCCCGTTGACAGTGCCGCCGCCTTTCATGAAGTCATCAACGATCAACACGCCGGAACCTGCCGCAAGCGAACGCTTGGACAGTTCCATTTTCTCAATCCGCGCAGAGCTGGCTGAGACGTAATTGACGCTGACAGTGGAGCCTTCGGTGATCTTGGAATCCCGGCGCACAATGACAAAAGGCACATTGAGGTATTGGCTGACGGATTGGGCGATCGGGATGCCTTTGGTGGCCACGGTCATCACGGCGTCGACTTTCTGGTCTAAGTATTGCGTGGCGATCAAGCGGCCGATTTGGCGCAGCACATCAGGCGTGCCCAGCAAATCGGATAAGTAGACATAGCCGCCTGGCAGCAGGCGATCAGTTTCGCTGAGGCGATTGGCCATGGCGCCGATGAAAGACGTCGCTTCGACCTTGCCCATGAACGGAATGTAACGCACCCCGCCAGCGGCGCCAGGAACGGTTTCTAAGATGCCGGTTTGGCGTTGGGCGAAGGTACGGCGGATGATGGCGAGATCTTCTGAAATCGAAGACTTCGCAGATTCATACCGCTTTGAGAAAAAGGTCAACGGCACCAAGGTGTGGGGCCGTTCTAATAAGTACCGCGTCATATCGATCAAGCGGTCACTGCGACGAACTTTCATGTGGTTAATCTCCTTAACTCCGAATATTTGCATTTTAACGGACTTCTGTGCTCTAATGTGCTTAATTATAGGCGGTTGTCCGTGAAATTCATAGAACTTTCTGATAATTTCTAACGAACGTTCGCTTATAAAAGCATTTTCCAACACACAAACAGTTTAATATTTTCCGACTTATAACCACTATTGTCAAGGATTATCGCCTGGTACCATGAATATTACCGAATATTCTTGGAAATGCGAAGACTTGTGTGAACGGCAATCTCGCCTGATCCATACTTGTAAGGCAAGGGTTGCGGAGCATCGCGGGGAAAACGTCGGTCAAGCCGCGCTACTTGCCCGGCCCCAAACACAAAACCGCCTCGCTTAGCAGTTGGTGAACTGTCAAGCCAGACGGTAAGGTTTAATATGGATTGTCTTTAACGCGCAGCGGTTGATAATCGCCATACTCAACTTGAATCGTGACATGGGCGATGTCGTAGCGCCTGCGCAGGCGATCGCCTAGCTTCTCCAGAAACCAATCGTTCTGCTCGGCACTGTCGCGCATCACATGCACCGTCAAGGCCACATCGGTGGTGCCTAGCGCCCACACATGCAAATCATGGCAGCTGACTACCGTTGGAAAATCTTCGATGCAGGCTTTGACCGCAGCCATGTCGATGGCTTTAGGCACTGCCGCCATAGCGAGATTCACGGCGTCTTTTAACAAGCCCCAAGTGCCGATCAGCACCACAATGGCCACGATGATCGATACGGTTGGATCCAGCCATTCCCAGCCAGTCAACAAGTATAACCCGCCAGCCAGCACTACCCCTAAGGAGACGCCGGCATCTGCGGCCATGTGCATGAAGGCCCCGCGAATATTTAAATCATGGCCTTGGCCGTGGTGGAACAACATCGCCGTGACGCCGTTGACCAAGATCCCAACGCCAGCCACCAGCATCACCGTGCCGCCTTGAATCGGTGCGGGATGCGCGAAGCGGCCAATAGCTTCCACGATGATCGCACCCATCGCCACTAATAAGAACACTGCATTGATCAGCGCGGCCAAAATCGAAGAGCCTTTGTAACCATAAGTGCGCCGCACAGTCGGCTGGCGGCAGGATAGCCACGCTGCAAACCAAGCGATCGCCAAACCTAACACATCGCTTAAGTTGTGCAAGGCGTCGGCCACTAAGGCCATGGAGCCGACTGCTACCCCGAAGCCGACTTCGGCAACAATGTATAAACCGTTGAGCATAATGCCCCACCGGAATGCGGCATTGGGTTTCGGATTTGTCATCGCAAGCGCCTCCTTTTGCCTTCATCTTGCCGATTCGCGCACCCCTTGTCAACGACCAAAAGTTAGCGTAACCATTCCGATAAAGTCGCCACCCTTAGGCGCACTAACGACGTCGTTTGCCAAAGCAGCGCAATAATTCTTTCTCTAAGCACGGGTTCACCGCATACAGGCCTAGACCTTTACGGCCGCGCTTCATTAAGATATTGGCGACATTTAAGATCACCGCTTCTTTCTCAGCCTCCCCTAAGCCTTCGCGGCGGCGCAGCGCCTCTTGATCTTCAAAGCGCGTCGAATCGACAATGAGCCTTTTGGCCACTGGGTCATAATCCAAACTCGGCCCTAAGATCACGCCGGCGTAATTCAAATCAAAGCCTTGGATCGTGTAAACCGACCCGACTTCATGCAAAGTCTCCGGCCGGCTGGCCCAAGGGCGATCGGTGAAGTTGATCTTGTCCCATGGCAAATGCAAGCGCCCGGCGTCGACCCACCAGGTGCGCGCGCCAAACACGCGAAACGGAAAGTCGGTAGTGGCGATCATGCGAGAAAGGCCAGCTTTTGCATCATGGGCTTTGACCCAATCATACAGCGGCACCCCATCGTCAAACACGCGCAGGTCGTAAGCTTGCGGATGCGGCATGGGCAGCAGCTGGCGCTTGGTAATGAAAGCATTAATCCAATTGCTGACTTGCGGGTCTTGCATGCGCATTTGCTGATGCAGGCTGGCAAATTCGACTACGTGTCCCGCCAAGGTTTTCGTCAACAAAGCCTCATCCCAGTGGCTCTTAAATTTCACAACTTGGTGGAAGTCTTCGACCAGCACCACTACATGGGCCAAGCGCATCAAATCGCTGAGCTGATTGTCGCCGCGATAGGCGTTAAAAGGATCGGCATGACTTAGCAACATCTGCGCTTCATCAACGAACACCACCGACGCACGTTGATGCTGCTTAGTCATACGATTGATAAAAGGCGTGGGCTTTTCATAGTCTTTCTTTAAGACATTCGGCGTGATGGCGGCAACTTCTTTGTAAACTTTAAGCATTTCGTTGTGATTCACCAGCAGATGCATCCCCGGCTGCCGCAATTTGGTAAACACCGCGTTTAAGACGACACTTTTGCCAGAGCCGGCGTCGCCTGACAGTACAAACACCGCGGCTTGTTCATCATGCTTGTGCGCTTGGATAAAGGCTTCGATGCGCGCGGTAAGGGCTTGTTGTGCCGCAGTGAGTTGCGCGCTTTGGCTTAACATAAACGTTGACTGACTCAGATCCATTGGTGCACCTCACTTTGTGGCAATTGTTTCACGTGAAACAATGATGGCAAACAAACAGCCCATGCTGCCATGGGCCTTACGTTAACGGACGCAATAAGTAAACTTCCGGGCAGAAACCTTTCATCGAGTTGTACACCCGTACCGCCCGCGTGTGTTTCTCACACAAGGCAAACACTGTAGGGCCGGAACCGGACATTTGCGCCGCTTGGGCCCCGAAGCGCAAGAAGCGGGCTTTGAGTTCGGTGATTTCCGGATACCGCCGCGCAGTCAAATGCTCCAGACTGTTAGCCATGCCGCGCGTCATCAAGCCAAAATCGCGGCTTTTCACCCCGGCGACTACGGCGTCAGTATTAGGCCGCGGAATATCTTTGGTATAATCCAAGGCATTCAAAATGCTTGGTGTGGACACCGAAGCTTTGGGCTTGGCCAATACCACCCAGAAGTTCGGCAAACCGCCTAATGGCTCCACCACTTCGCCGCGGCCGGTAACCAGCGCTGTTTGCGAATAGACGCAATATGGCACATCGGAATCGACTGCCAAGCCGATGTGGGCCAGTTGCGCTAGACTATAATGCAGCCCCCACAACTCATTGAGGCCGCGCAGCACCGCCGCGGCATCGCTGGAGCCGCCGCCAAGGCCTGCGGCGACGGGGATATGTTTCTCGATATGGATCTTGGCGCCTAAGTTAACGCCTGCGTGTTGGCGCAGTACCATCGCGGCCTTGTACGCGAGGTTGCGCGGGTCTTCCGGCAGGAATCCAGTGTCTGTAGTCACGCGCAGCGAATGATGCGGCCAGATGTGAACGTAGTCGGCTAAATCCACCGACGCCATCACCATCCGCCATTCGTGTTCGCCGTTAGGATGGCGATACAGCGCGTCCAGACTTAGGTTGATCTTGGCCGGGGCTTTTTGGATAATCGCCATACAACCACCAGTCTCGTTTCGAATTTACTTTATAGTATACCCGTTTCTGGCAAACACGGCAAAAAAGCCCAGAGCGGAGCAAAGCGGGCTTAGCGATGTGTGTAAGATGGCCTGAGCTAATGGCGGGCTTTGCCATAAGCTCGGGACAGCTTACACGCAATCGCGTTGCTTTGCGCAGCTCGACGATGACCAGAGCGAAGTGGCGCGCACTTAGCGATGGATATAAGGCGGGATGACATTTGGGCGCTCTTTGCCCAAGTGGCGTCACGACTTATATCACGCCGCGTTGCGCCACGCAGCTCGACGAAAGACCAGAGCGAAGTGGCGCGCACTTAGCGGGTCGGGTAGCCTAGCCGGCGTGCTTGAGGCGCCCTTTGCCTCGAGTGCGTCGGCGTAGCTAGCCGCACCCGCGTTGCGCCACGCAGCTCGACGATGCCCAGAGCAACGCGGCGCGCCTTCGTCAACGCCTACTGCTGCATCCGCCGCTTGAGTATCTGATCCGCAATGACCCAAACCAAGATCACGCCCCCGGTAACCAGCCACCATACAGGAGAATACTGGGTCAACATAAACTTCAATTCGATCACAATGACCACAACGACTACCAACAGGATGGTTCTTAATCTGCCTCGCTTATTGTACTTTTTCACAAAGATCTCCTTTATATGCCCCAGTGAACATCCAGCGCTTTGTTCAACGATCTTTTATGTGTCTTTACCTACCTGAATTTGCTATACTACGCGTGACAAGCTCTCCATGCACCCACTTAACATCCAGGTCAGCAACAAGTCACACAGCAAATTGTAACCGGATACAAAAATATTAACAACACGTGCTCAAGCAAATATCGATCGACTTTAACTTAAGGGAGGCAACAATATGAGCGCAATCATCAAGCGGCGGCTGATCATTGGCACCTGGCTGACAACCGTACTTTCCGCGATCGGCGGGCTGGTGCTGGTTTTGACTGGCCACCGCGAGTTTGGATTTACCGTGATCATCGTCGGGTTCGTAGCAATGCTGATCACGCTGCAGTTGCGAAAAGCCGCTTAACTCCGCCAGTGAGGTGATGTTGACATCATGCAAATTACCAGTTGTGTATTACCAGGCGAACACTCGGCTGAATGGCAACTTTTTACGCAACTCGCCGCAAATCAACTCTTGCCGACCAAAGGCATCCACCTGATTCTGCAGGTGGTTAAATCAGCCAGGCTCGCTACAAGGCGTCTGTTCAAGGGGCAGCATATTTTCCGGTGGTCGTGATAGACGGTGTCGTTGTTGCCCACGGCCGCTTGTTGACAGCCGCGGAATATGAAAACTTGATCGATGGGCTTTCGATACAAGAATATTGATTGTCCTTGCGCGACCAATCACCAAGACTATCAAAAAAAGTGCCCTACGATCATTAGCCGCCATGGCTGGTGATCGCAGGGCATCTTAGTATCTCCGTCGCACTGCTGATTCTCCTGATATAGATCATGTAGGACAGGCGTTGCGGAGGCGCGCGGTAAGCGTCGGTCAGGCCGTGAAACGATCAGCGTCGTGAGACAAGCGGTTTGTGCTTGGCTCGCGTCACTGATCGCGGTAAGAATTTAGACGTGCAGGTGAGCAAAGCGAGCGCACGGCTAAATTCTTAGGCGTAAAACACGCGCACTTTGCGTGGTTGAAGCCGGCCGCACAGCCTGCGCCGACGCTTGCCGCGCGCCGCAGCAATGCCTGTCCGGGCCTGACCAAAACCACTCCTCGATCAAGTCCCCGCCTTATACGACTGCGGAGTGGCGTGCCCTTAGCGGGTCGGGTAGCCTAGCCGTCTATCATTGCGCCATCGCAACGACTCGCTTAGTGCCATCAACAATCACCGGCAAGGCCTCACCTTCAAGCAGCGTGACGGTAGTGCCAGTATGGCGATACTCGATTGCCAACAGCCGGCCGTGAAATTGCAGCCGCAACGTCAAGCCTTGCCACTGCTTGGGCAGATGATTGGTCACCGTCAACATACCGGCTTTGATTGACAGGCCCCCAAAGCCGGTGGCCAAGCTGAGCCAGCTGCCGCCAAGGTTGGCGACGTGCAGCCCGTCTGCGGCATTGCGCTGCAAGTCCACCAGATCCATCGCTGCGGTATCCATGAAGTAGCGATACGCCTTCTCACCTTCCCCCATGCGCGCTGCCAGCGCTGAGAAAATTGAGCGCGACAACGAAGAATCATGGGTGGTGATGGCTTCATAATAGGCATACTCCCGCTTGAGCTGCGCAGCCGGCACATCATCAAATAAATAATCCGCCAACAAGGTATCGGCTTGCTTATTGACTTGATAGCGATAAATCGCCAAGGGGTGGTAGTGCAATAACAGCGGATAGTGGTCTTTAGGGGTTTGATCAAATGGCCAAATCGGTTTGTGGAAGGCACTGTCGTCTTGCTCGTTGATCTGCTTAGCTTCGCTATACGGCAAGAACACCGCTGCCGCCATCCGCTCCCAAGCGGCCAGCTCGTCTGTGCTGACTTCAAGCCGCTTGGCCGCAGGCGCAAACTCACGCGCCAACGCCGCCGCTTGACTGAGGTTGAACTTGGCCAAACGATTGGTGTAGTAATTGTTGTTCACCATTGCCGTGTATTCGTCAGGACCGGTAACAGCAAAGAACTCGAAGGTTTTATGCCCTTGTCTAGTGCTCCAGCTGCCAAACGCCGCCCAGAAGCGCGCGGTTTCCACCATTAATTCCAAACCGGTAGCGGCCATGAATTCACGATCACCAGTCACTTCCCAATAGCGGTTGACCGCATAGGCGACATCCCCGTCGATATGGTATTGCGCCGTGCCGGCAGGAAAATATGCGCTGGCTTCTTCGCCGTTGATCGTGCGCCAAGCAAATAAGGCCCCCTTGCTCACGCCAACAGTGCGGGCGCGGACTTTGGCTTGCGGCAAGATCCGCGCGCGAAATTCTAAGAGCCGCTTGGCGATTTGCGGATTGGTGTAGGTCAGAAACGGCAACATATACATCTCGGTATCCCAGAAATAATGGCCTTCATAACCGGTACCAGATAAGCCCTTGGCGGCGATGTTGGTCCGGCCGTCTTGGCCGGCAGCACTGGCCAATTGAAACAAGTTATAATGCAAGTCGCGATCCAATTCAGGTGCCCCATCAATTGTTGTGGCACTGTGCTGCCAGAACGCTGCCCAATATTGCTGAGCCGTTTGCGTCACTGAAGCAACCAGCGCCCGCACCGCTGGCTTGGCCGGCGCAACCGTCAAATCATTCAGCGCATTGACCACCGCCACTACTGAATAATCGAAGCTGGCCCCTGGCACCATGTCGGCGACCGCTGACAAACCAGCATCGGTGCGCAGCTGGATCAGCTGCGTTTGTTGACTGTGCCGCGTCCGGATGATCCCCACCAGTGTCTTGGCATCAAGCCGCTTGGTTTCCATCGCCAGCGGCGCCAATAGCGTTGCTTTGCGCGGATCAACACTTGGCCCAGTGGCTGCCGAAAGCGCCAAGGACTTGGTGATCATCAACGCGCCAGTGTAATTGATTGATGTGAACTTGTAGCGCAGCGCCGCCAAGCGCCCACCGGATTGTTCAAGCACTGTGCTTAATTGCACCGTCAACTGCTCGCCGCTGGCAGTGGCCGCATCCCATGTTTCCACCAACTCGCCAGTGGCCAGATTCAACTTTTTGCTGCGCATCGCGGTGGTGGCAAAACGTGCCCCGGCAGCATCGCGCAAGGTAATCACGCGCAAATCAGGCAGCGCCATGGTCGTTTGGTGCATGGTCGCATAGCCATACGCCGCTTCGCCATATTGGATCGGCGCCGTTTCATACCAGCCATTGACGATGGTGCCTGCCGTCGCGCTAGGCGTCAAGACGTCGCCGGCCCGCAAGCCAAAGTGCCCATTACCCAATGAGAAAATCGTCTCCAGATATGCCGGATCACGGTTGGTTACCGCATCCAAGGTGAGTATATCGTTCTGTTCAGCCATCACAATGCCTCTTTTCACCGGTTATGGTAACACGAGTTGACCCGAATATGTCACAGTTGCTTCAAAAGACCATCACAGCGCAGTTCACAATTGGGCTAAGCGGGAATAATTTTTGCTGTTAAGCGGTGCCTTTAGCAACTATCATGGAAGCGAAAGGGGAAATTCAATGTCCAAAATTACAAATAATCAAATTCACCCAGACGTCCGCAGAATCGGCACGATCATTCGCAAACTGGTGCCATCGATGAACGCCAAATTCTTCCGCCGCGGCAACTGGATCATGAACCATACCGTCAAAGGCCGCTTTCCCAAGGATATGCAAGTCGAGCAGCACTGGGCCCAGCGCCCGGATGGCACCCAACTGCGGATCCTTGTCGCTTCCCCGCTGCATCCTAAGCCAATGGCCACTGGTGTGCTTTGGCTCCATGGCGGCGGCTATGCGATGGGACTGCCAGAAATCGACTTGGCCTATGCTCGCAAAGTCCTGGCTGTCAGCAACTCTGTGGTTGTCTTGCCGGATTACCGCCTATCAACTGAGCACCAATACCCAGCAGCCCTCGATGATGCTTATCTGGCGCTGCAGTGGCTGCAAGCTCATCATGAAACGCTGGGCATTAACCCCAAGCAGCTGTTTGTGGCCGGTGACAGCGCCGGTGGCGGCTTAACCGCGGCGTTGACCCTTTACGCGCGGGACAAAGGCGGCATTCCAATTGCGTTTCAGATGCCGCTTTACCCGATGCTTGATGATCGGCCAACGGAATCATCAGCCGACAATGACGCGCCAGTCTGGAATACGAAGAGCAATGAGCAGGCCTGGCAGCTGTATCTTGGTGATAAGTACCGCGCTCCTGACCTTGAAGCGTACGCCGCCCCTGCTCGCGCGACTGACTATCGCAATTTGCCGCCGACTTATACTTTTGTTGGCACCATCGAACCGTTCTATCAGGAAACGCTGACTTACATCAAGCATCTGCAAGCTGCCGGTGTGCCTGCGCACTGCGATGTCTACGATGGCTGGTTTCACGGCGTCGACATCATTGCGCCCAAATCAGCGATTGCTAAGCAGGCCACTACAGCCTGGCAGAATGCCTTCAAGCAGGCCACCGAACAATATTTTAGCAACGCCAATCATTAAAAAGCAGCCCCACACTTGCTTAGCCATGCGGCTGACAAGCGTGGGGCTGCTTTGTGTCTTCATCACGATCTGGACGAAAACCGCTACTTGCTTTGCTTCAGCAAGGCTTCGCCGATTTGATAGTTGCGTTGGTGTTCGGCTTGCGGCACAAGCATCCCGCCTGTGGCCCAAACAATGTGAGTCGCATTCTGCATATCAAAGTGCTTGCTCAGGTATTGCTGACTTGCCGCCATGGCAGCAAACCCTGCAGTGGCAGAAGGCTCGAGCTTGATGTCTTCAGTGTCCATCATCTCGGCGGTATATGCCATCACCTGATCATCGTTGAAAGTGGCGATCCCCATCAACAGCGTCTTCATCACGCGCCCGGCCAGCCGCGATGGCCGACCAACGGCCAGTCCGTCTGCTTCAGTCAGCCCATCAAGACCGATGTCGTAAACGGAGATGCCTTCGTTCATGCCAGTCGCCATCCCCAGCACAACTGATGGCACATGGGTCGGTTCTGCAAAAATCGTGTGGACGTGCGCGCCCAGGATCTGCTTTAAGCCGAATGTCGTACCGCCAGGGGAACCACCGACGCCAGCTGGCAGGTAAACAAAAAGCGGATGGTCAGCGTCTACCGGAATATGTTGGTCCCGCAGCTGCTTTTGCAGGCGAATGGCTGCGACCCCGTAACCTAAGAAGAGGTCCTTGCTGCCTTCATCATCAATGAAGAAAACGGAAGGATCCTTGGCCGCAAGTGCGCGGCCGGTGCTGAGGGCTTTGGTGAAACTGCCATCGTATTCGACCACGTTGACGCCGACTGAACGCAAAGTATCCTTCTTCCACTGCTTTGCGTCTCTGGACATATGCACAGTGGTGTTGAAGCCAAGCTTGGCGGCCACGATGCCGATGGACAACCCTAAGTTCCCAGTCGAACCCACTGCGATTCCATACTGACTGAACAAGTGCTTAAATTCAGGCGCGTTGAGCTTGGCGTAATTATCGCCGTAAACCAGCATCTTGTGGTCAATGGCCACCTGTTCAGCGATTTTGAGCACTTCATAAATGCCGCCTCGGGACTTAATGGACCCACTGATAGGCAGTTCGTTATCAGCTTTCAGGTACAAATCGCCAGGCAAAGCATAACCTTCACGCTTAATCACGTCAGCTTGCATGGCCTTCAGCCGACGCAATGGTGATTCCAGGATCCCATTTGTTGCGGCTGTTTCAGGAAACGCAACTGCCATGTACGGGGCAAACCGTTCAAAGCGCGCCGAAGCATCAAACAAATCGGCACGCGTAAGTCCCAAATCGGCAGCCTTGCCATAATCAGGATTGATCCATAGGGTTTCCTTCTGCGCGGCTAAATCCTTAACCACCGGATATTTGGCAGCTAATTCTGCAACGTTTATCATATTGTCCTCCTTGACCAGTTTCCCCACCCTTAAGCACGACTTGCGCGATCCGAAAAAAAACAAGCGGCGGTCGCAAATAGCGGCCACCACTTGTCTGGCGGGGAACTCTAAGATTGTTAATGGGCAATGCGCCTCAGCAGCTGTTGCCAAACTTTGGTGCATCCCGTAATTGATCATTGTTTATGATAAAACAAATCATGCGCAGACGCTACATTTATTGGCATAGAACGTGACATCAAATTAATCAGTTGGACTCAGCCGGTCTTGTCAAACCGCGCGCCGAAGAGACACCTGCTTGGCCCTCTCGTCAATCAAGTCCCCGCACTATACGACTGTAGTCTTCGTCGAGCTGCGCCCTCGTACTCGCGGCAAAGTACGCCACAAGCACGAGGGCTAGGCTACCTGACCTGCTAAGTGCGCGCCACTCCGCTCTGGTTTTTTTCGCTCTGGATACAAAAAAAGCCATGTGCAACAGTGCAACATGGCTGATCTTAGGATACTTGGGCTTCGTCTTCGAATGTGATCTGGATCGATTTGGTCAACAGATCGGCGTAGCTATAAGAAACACGTTCAAACGCGTTGGTGTCCTGGTCAAGATCGACAACGAAGATCGCTGGATAAGTTTCCTTCAGCGTCCCTTTACGGCGGGTGACCTTCTTGCGTCCTGCTTGGGCGACGACAGTGAGATTCTCGCCGATTTTATCGTCGAGTTGTTGCTTGATGCTTGCTAGAGTCATTGGCATGCATTTCACCTCTTAGTTAACATCATACTACAATCGGCAAAAAAATGCAATTATACCATTCAAACTCTTTTTACGCAACTATTAAATGCGCGCTGCATCAACGTTTTCACCAAATTTTTAGGTTCTCAGCCTTGCTTAAAAACCGCTTGCACTCAAGGCATCGGCTAAAGCGGCGAATTCTTGGATCGATAACGCCTCACCGCGCTTGGTCGCGTCGACACCACAAGCGTCTAAAGCCTGTTGCAGCGCGGGTTTGTTGGCTTTACCGTAAAGATTCTGCAAGTTATTCCACAGCGTCTTGCGCCGAGCGGCAAACGCCCCGCGCACCAAGCGGTCAAAACCGGCTTGGTCTTTAGGCGTGACCAACGGGGTCTGACGGCGCGTCAACGTGACAATGGCGGAATCCACATTCGGCGCCGGCACGAAGTTGGTACGCTTGACTTCAAAGGCCACCGCCACGTTCATGAACTGCTGGATGCCGATGGTCAAGCTGCCGTAATCTTTGGAATGCGGCTGGGCGGTCAAGCGATCGGCGACTTCCTTTTGCATCATCACCGTGAGGCTGGCGAAAGGCAATTGTGAGCGCATCAGGTGCGTGAGAATCGGCGTGGTGATGTAATACGGCAAGTTAGCCACCACCTTCAGCTGGTGCTTCCCGTCAAAATGCGCTGCCACCAGCGCCGGCAAGTCGGCTTTCAAGACGTCTTCCAACACCACTTCAACGTTCAAATAACCGTCCAGCGTCTCTGCAAGCACCGGCAACAAGCGCCCGTCGACTTCCAAGGCCAGCACATGATGGCTGTTTTCGGCGATGAATTGGGTCAGTGCACCGATCCCAGGGCCGACTTCGATCACGTCATCAGCCGGCGTTAATTCTGCCGCATCGACGATATTTTGCAAAATCGTCGGGTTGGTCAAGAAGTTCTGGCCGAGGCTTTTCTTGAAGGTAAAGCCGTGGCGCTTTAGGATCGCCGCGGTGCGCGACGGGTTGGCAATATGTTCAGGCATGTTGATCCTCCTTGGCCATCGTCTGCAAGGCTTGGCCGAGTTGAGCTTGGGTAATGTTGAACTGGCGCAGGCGCTTTTGCAATTGCTTGCCGTTGGCGTAGCCGATATGCAGCAAATCACCTAAACGCGCGCGGCGCTTGGCCGCATCAGGCCCGCCGATCAGCCCTGCTGTGTACAAGTCAGCCGAATCGATCAAGGCCTTGGCGTCTGGGGTTTCCACGATCAAATGCGACAAGGCTTCTTTAAGCGCAGCCGGCGTGGCGTGTTCCACCCCTAGGCTTTGATGGGCGCGATCAGGCGCGGCATCTTTGCGCGGCAAGAACGCGTGGGTCACCCCAGGCACTGCCGCGGTGATCGTGTTGCGGATCTTAGTGCCGGGAAAATCCGGATCCGTTAACACGATCACCCCGCGGGTGGCTTGCGCCTTGGCGATCAACGCCAAAGTCGCTTCAGAAATCGCGCTGCCATTGGTTTCAATGGTATCGATCGGCCCAAAAGTTTCCGTCAAGCGCTTGGTATCGTCGCGGCCTTCCACGACGATGATCTGTTTGAACTTGCTCATTTGTCCCCCAAATTAAAGATATGATGCGCATTGCGCCAAGTGATCGCAGCAATATTTTCGGCAGAATCTTCGCGGTATTTGGCCACCGCCTCCACCACATAGCGCGTGTAAGCTGGTTGATTGGGCTTGCCGCGGTATGGCGTCGGCGTCAAATACGGCGCGTCTGTTTCCACCAACAAGCGGTCTTGCGGGATCACCGCCACGGATTCGTGTTCTTCCGGCGCATTCTTAAACGACACGATCCCAGAATATGAGATGTACATCCCCAAATCCAAGAACTTCTTGGCCCACTCGGCATTGCCGGTGAAGGAGTGCATGATGCCGCCGAAGTCTTCGATATGGGCGGCTTTGAGAATGTCATAGCTGTCTTCGAAAGCATCGCGGCTGTGAATCGACACCGGTATGTGCAAGTCGCGGGCAATGGCCAATTGCCGCTTGAACACACGGCGCTGGATCTCTCTGGGGCTGGTGTCCCAATGATAATCCAAGCCGATTTCGCCAAGCGCCACGGTTTTGGGTTCCGCCAGCTGCTTGAGCAGCAAGGCTTCCGCTTCCTTGGTGTAATCTTTGCTTGATTCCGGATGCCAGCCCACGATCGCGTACAGGTTGGGAAACTCGCGGGCCAGCCGCAATGCCCCAGCGTTTAGTGCGGTGTCTGAGCCGACAATGGCCATTTTGACCACACCAAGGTCGGCTGCTTGTTGCACATACGCGGCTTCTTGGACGGCGTATGGCGTGTCATTCAAATGTGTATGTGAATCAAAAATCTGCATATTATCTCCTTATGCATCTGTCTTATCAACTTCCCTATTATACACAAAATCGTCAAAGACACGACGCCAAGTCACGCAAACAACGCTGCACCGCGATTCAAAAGATCCAATCGTGGTGCAGCGTTGCTTGTGTGATTGGCGCAACCGCTTGGGGTCACAGCCTGTGATTATGCGCGTTTGCCAGCAACCGCCGGAGCCAGCTCTGCTGCAGAGCTAAGTGACTGGTGAATGGCTTCAGCCGCCATGCGACCTTCGCGAATGCCCCAAATGACCAATGATGGTCCCCGCTTGGCATCGCCAGCAACGTAAACTTGTTCGTTGTCAGTCTTGTAATCGTCATAGACTTTGTGTACGCCGCAGTCATCAAAGACACTGCTGTCGGCGCCGGTGAAGCCCATCGCCAGTAAAACCAAATCAGCGTCTTCGGTGACTTCCGTGCCGGCAACCGGCTGGAAGTGATCGGCTTCGTTGATGGTAATGGCCTTGAGTTTGCCGTTGTCACCATGGAACTGCGTGATCGTGTGGGCAAAACGGGTCAGCGGCTTGTCAGACAATTCGGCGTATTCGCTTTGGCCATAACCAATGCGCTGCGTCCGCGGCCATTCTGGCCAGGGGTTGTTGTCTGGGCGTTGACTAGGGGCAGCTGGCACGATTTCCAATTGCAAGATGTCACGGGCGCCTAAGCGCAAAGACGTGGCGATGCAGTCGTTACCGGTGTCGCCACCGCCAACGACCACGATTTTCTTGCCGGCGAGCTTAGTGTTGGCGGCAGTGCCTTCTTTCTCAACAGCCTTGGTGGCTTCAGTCAAGAAGTCTAAGGCTTGTTCAATGCCTGCCAATTCGCGGCCAGGGGCGTTGAGTTCACGCGGCATGCGCGCGCCAATGGCTAACAAGACGCGAGCGTATTTGGCTTGTAGTGCATCACCGGAAATGTCGACGCCAACGCGAGTGTTGCAGATAAAGTGGACGCCGACTTTTTCCATCACCGCAATGCGGCGTTCAACGTCTTCTTTAGGCAGCTTCATGTTGGGAATGCCATACATCACCAAACCACCTGGCTTGTCGGCGGCTTCGTACACCGTGACGTCATAGCCTAATTGGTTCAAGCGCCATGCGGCAGTCAACCCAGCCGGGCCAGAGCCGACAATGGCGACTTTAATGCCGTTGCGATGCGTTGGGCGGCCAGATTCTTCGACCCAGCCATACTTGAAGGCTTGATCGATGATGAAGCGTTCATTATTGCGAATGGTGATGCCCTTGTTGTTCAAGGCTTCGTTACACGACACCTCACAAGGCGCCGGGCACACATGGCCGGTGAAGTCAGGCAGCGGATTGGTCAGCGTCAAGCGCTGGAAGGCCCGCTTGTCTTCGTTGCGGCCGATGAAGTCTTGCCATTCAGGAATCAAGTTGTCGTTAGGACAGCCTGACACCGCCTTGCCGCCGGCGTAGGCATAGCCGACATGGCAATGCGGCACGCCGCAATTCATGCAGCGCAGCGCCTGCTCACGGCGATCCTTCTCTGACAAAGGCATCTCCATTTCATTAAAGTCCAAGATGCGAGTCTTGGGGTCGCGCCAAGGATTGTCCTTGCGCGTATATTTCATAAATCCGAAGGGATCTGACATCTTCATGTCCTCCTGTTTTGACGCGCGTGTGATTGATCAGCTGGAATTAACCAAAGGAAAATGAAGCAAAACGGCAGCGAGCGATGCTTTGAAATCAATGACGATTCATAGCGTTCAAGTACAGAACAGCCATGATGCCAAGGTTTTTATACTCATCCTAGCGCCACGACGACTCATGCTGCTACGTTTCACCGTTGCCACAAAACTTGTATCCGCGCACCACTTAGGTTTGCTGATACGAATTCAGAAGGAACCGGCAGGCGACGGGCATTGAGGCGGAGCTCAGATGGCGTCAGTGGTGTCGTTCTTCTTGGCAACGGAGTGCGCAGCACGGAGGCGCCTAGAAGAAGGCGCGCGAGCGAGATCCACTCGACAGGCGCAGCGAAGCGGAGTTGTCGAGTTAGCTCGCTCGCCGCCCACCACGTTCCACGCCATCTGAGCGTAGCCTCAATGCCCGCCGCCTACCGGTTCCGGCCAGGTTAGGTCATCGTCGAGCTGCGTGGCGCAACGCAGGTACAGTTAGCTACGCTATCGCACTCGAGGCAAAGTACGCCTCAAGCGCGATAGCTAGGCTACCTGACCTGCTAAGTACGCGCCACTCCGCTCTGGGCTCTGGTTACTTCACCGTTGGCTGTGGGCCCATGACTTCATCAAACGCGGCTTGTTCCAAATCCTTCTGCGCAACGCCTTGCTTGGCTAAATCGGCCATCAAGTCGTTCATGCGGTGGAATTCTTTAGGATAAACCTTCACGAAGTCTTTTTGGGCTTGATCCCAGCTGGCCAAGAGTTCTAAGGCCTTGGCACTGTTGGTGTAACGAGCGTGCTTCACGACCAGGTCATGCAAGACTTCATCACCGGCAGTTTCGCCGATCTTGAAGAACTCGATCATGTCCATGTTGGCGTTGTGCGCCAATTTGTGTTCTGGATCGTAAACATAAGCGACCCCGCCAGACATGCCGGCGCCGAAGTTGCGGCCAGTTGAGCCTAAGATCACGGCTGTCCCGCCGGTCATGTATTCACAACCATGATCGCCGATGCCTTCAACCACGACGCTGGCCCCAGAGTTGCGCACAGCGAAACGTTCGCCGGCGCGGCCGTTGAAGTAAGCTTCGCCGCTGGTGGCACCAAAGCAGGCCACGTTACCAACAATCGGTGCGTTGGCATATAAGGCTGCGGCTTCTTTTGGCGCTTGAACGATCAAGCGGCCGCCAGACAAGGACTTGCCCACATAGTCATTGGCTTCGCCGATCAAGCGCAGCGTCAATCCTTCTGCAGCAAAAGCGCCGAAGGATTGGCCAGCGACCCCGGTATATTCATAGGTCAAGCGATCATCTGGCAAATGATCATCAGAGAAACGCTTGGCCAGCCAACCAGAGATCCGTGCGCCTGCTGAACGATCCACGTTGTTGATGGTACCGCGGATCACCGTGTGCTCATCAGAATGCACCGCACTTGCGGCAAAAGCGTTCAACGCAGGCCGTTCGTCGGCTGGCTTGAAAGGATCTGCGACTTTGCGCTGGATGCCATAAGTCTTGGACAACATCCGTGAGAAGTCCAGCGTTTTGGCTTTACCAGTGGCGGTGAAGCGCGGCTGTAAGTGTTCCACATGGCCGACCATTTCATCGACAGTGCGGTAGCCTAAGCGGGCCATTTCTTCACGCAAGTCTTCGGCAATGAAGTTCATGCAGTTGATAACATATTCAGGCTTGCCGATGAAGAACTTGCGCAGCGCCGGGTTCTGCGTGGCAATGCCGGTTGGGCAAGTGTTCAAAGAGCATACCCGCATCATGATGCAGCCGATGGAAACTAAGACCAAAGAGGCAAAAGAGAACTCCTCAGCGCCAAGCATGATGGCAACGGCCACATCGCGGCCATCCATCAGCTTGCCGTCAGTTTCCAACACAGCGCGTTGGCGCAAGCGGTTCATCGCCAAGGTTTGATGAGCTTCAGACAAGCCCATTTCCCATGGCAAACCAGCATCACGCACAGAGTTGCGCGGTGCGGCGCCAGTGCCGCCGTCGTAACCGGAGATCACGACTTTATCAGCGCCGGCTTTAACCACGCCGGTGGCGATAGTGCCGACCCCAGTGGAGGAAACCAGCTTGACAGTGATGGCTGCGTCTGGGTTGACTTGCTTAAGGTCATAGATCAACTGCTTCAAGTCTTCGATGGAATAAATATCATGATGCGGCGGCGGGGAGATCAACCGCACCCCAGGCACGGAACCGCGGACTTCAGCGACCCATGGGAAGTTCTTGGTGCCAGGTAATTGGCCGCCTTCCCCAGGCTTGGCGCCTTGGGCCACTTTGATTTGAATTTCTTCAGCGTGCATCAAGTATTCGGTGTTGACCCCAAAGCGCGCAGAAGCGACTTGTTTGATCTTGGAGTTCACGTCACGCTTCTGGCCTTGGGTCTTGAAGCGCCAGCGCGGTTCGCCGCCTTCACCACAGTTGGACTTGGCGCCTAAGCGGTTCATCGCTTCGGCAATGGTGGTGTGGGCTTCTTCAGAAATCGAGCCGTAACTCATCGCCCCGGATTTGAAGCGGCGCACAATGGCGCTGACTGGTTCGACTTCGGATAACGGCACGCTTGGCCGATCCGCGTGAATGTGCCACAAGGAGCGCAAAGTGGTTGGGTCAGACAATTCCTCTTCGTGCATTTCCTTGGCGTATTCTTGGTACAGCTTGTAATCGCCTAAGCGTACCGCCCGTTGGAACTTGTAAATGGTGCGCGGGTTGTACAAATGGTGTTCGCCTTCTGCACGGTATTTGAAGGAGCCGCCGCTTGGCAGGTCGTATTTGGCTTTCGGGCCAAATGCGCGCTCATAGCGGGCTAAGTATTCCGCTTCGATTTGATCCAAGCCGATGCCGCCTAATCGGCTTTGGGTGCCGGTGAAGTATTCTTCAACCACCGGGGTCGCCAACCCAACTGCTTCAAACAGCTGGGCGCCTTGATAACCGGTGATCGTCGAGATCCCCATGCGGCTCATGACCTTGACAATGCCTTTTTCAGCGGCATGACGATAGGTTTCTAAGGCGTCATCGCCCATGCCGTAAGCTTTCAAGGTGGCGTACACGCCATATGGATGAATGGCGCTGGCACCATAGCCCATCAAAGCGGCGTAATGGTGCACTTCACACGCTTCGCCGGTGTCGACTAAAATCGAGGCGCGGCCGCGCTTGCCTTTGCGCACCAAATAGTTGTTCAAGCCGGATACCGCCAACAGGACCGGCATGACCAGCTTGGACTTGCCGGCGTCGCGATCCGTTAAGATCAATAAGTTCTTGCCGCCATCAATGGCCGTTTCTGCGGCTCTAAACAAGTCGTCTAAGGCTTGTTGCAGGCGGTGTTGGCGATCAGACTTGGCGTAGCACACGGATAATTCCACCGCATGAAAGCCGTCGGTGTCCAAATGGCGCAGCTTCTCAAAAGCAGAAGTCGTCAGCATTGGCGAATCCAACTTGATCTTGCGCGCATTGGCGGGATCGTCAGTGGCGACATCAGCATCTGGGCCGATGAAGACTTCAGTGCCGATCACCAGCTGCTCGCGAATCGCATCGATTGGCGGGTTGGTAACTTGGGCAAATTGCTGCTTGAAGTAAGTGAAGAGACTTTGCGGCTTGCTGGACAACACGGCCAACGGGGAATCAAAGCCCATTGAGATAATTGGTTCTTCGCCTTTGGTAGCCATGGGAATGATGGCATCTTGGATGATGTCTTCTGTGTAGCCATGCCGGCGCCATAAGGTTTCTAAGCTGTCGTCAGTCAGGTTCTCTTGCACGTCTGCTTCTGGGACTTTGTCTAAGGTCAGCTGGTTATCATCCAGCCATTGTTGATAAGGATGCGCATCGGCGTACTTGTCTTTGATGTCTTGGGTGTGATAAACCTTGTGTTCTTTGGTATCGACTAAAAGCATTTCAGCCGGGCCGAGGATCCCTTTGTCGACTAAGTCTTCAGGCGCGACGTCATACACGCCGGATTCAGAAGCCACGACCATGATGTTGTCTTTGGTCAATAAGTAGCGGCTTGGGCGCAAACCGTTGCGATCAAGCGCTGCGCCGACTTGAATGCCGTCGGTGAAGCAAATCGCCGCTGGACCATCCCAAGGCGCCATGAAGCTGGCGTTATATTCGTCAAAAGCGCGCTGCTTAGCTGGAATACCGGTACCTTCGCCCCAAGCTTCTGGCATCATCATCAGCAAGGCTTGCGGGATATCGCGGCCGTGATGGTAGAGATATTCCATGCAGTTTTCCAACTTGGCAGAGTCGGAGTCGTCTTCGTTGTAAACCGGGATGTTGTTAGACGCCATCCAGTTTTCGGCGCCTTTTAACGTGTTGATTTCACCGTTATGCGCCAAGTAGCGGAACGGTTGAGCCCGATCCCAGCTGGGGAAGGTGTTGGTAGAGAAGCGCGAGTGGATCAGGCAAATCGATGACTGCATGGTTTCGTCATGCAAGTCTGGGTAGAATTGCCCAACTTGATAAGCATGCAGCATCCCTTTGTAGCAAATCGTGCGACTGGATAAGGAGACGATCGTGAAGTCATTGGCGGCAAAAAGCTGCTCTAATTGCCGGCGCAGCTTGAACAAGGCGTCTTCGAATTCGCGCCCGGCGTCAACGGCGTCAGGACGGGCCACGATCAGCTGCTTGAAACTTGGCATCACTTGTTGAGCAGTGGGCCCGCAAGCTTCGTATAAATATGGCACCGACCGCCAAGCCAACACCCGAAAGCCGCGCGCCACCACAGCGTCGCCTAAGGCTTTCATCACTGCCGCTTCGCCTTCAGCATCTTGAGGCAAGAAGAAGTTGCCCACGGCGTAATCGCCGAATTTCGGTAAATCAAAATCTTGTTCTGCTGCGTAATTGCGGAAGAAGCTGTCTGGCATCGCCATCAAGATCCCAGCCCCGTCACCGGTATCCGGTTCTGCGCCGGTGCCGCCGCGGTGGTTCATCCGCGCCAGCATCACCAATGCCCGCTCAACCAAGGCATGCGAGGCCCGCCCATCGATTTGGGTGATGAACCCCATGCCACACGCGGCGTGTTCGAACTCTGGATCATACATCGTTTCTTGATTATGCCGCATTCCGTTCACCTCTAACAAATTTTAAAAACACGTGAGTTTAAGGCTTAGTTTACTCATCGAATTTTCAGATTGCAAGTTGCTTGAGGTGAAAAATCAGGCAAGTAGAATGAATGGCACAACATTTTCGATAGATTAACAGTAACAACTTAGGCGCGGATTGTGCTAATTGTCAGGTTTACTAACATGATTTGAAAATCATGTTAGATTAGCTGACTTGGCCTTTGTTTAAGCGCCGAAACCACACATAATTTGCGGCTGACAGCACACGTAAATTCAACGCTTAGCCTTTGCTGCGTATGGTGTTATAGCACTTTGCACAAACCTAACATGCAAGGGGCCCGACCATCGTGTTTCGTTGAAGCAACCAGATCAACCATTCAATATTTTTGAAGTAAAACTTAGCCAAACAAAAAGCGGCTGCTTGGCCGCTTAGGAATCTACAGTTGCAAATATTGAGCGCGCTGACCGCCGATATATTTCGGCCGCGAACGCAAGGCGGTGACGTGGGCGCCGCCGAGTTCTTTATGCGTTGGCCGCACTGGAACTTGGACAAATTGCACATGCATGCCGATGCTGGTGTCGCCGATATCAAGCCCGGCTTGAGCTGTGATGTGCTCAACTTCTACAGGATCTTTGAACGTCTTGAATGCCGCCATGGAGCACGACCCGCCGGCATGCAAGCCAGGTACGACATTAACGATTTCATAGCCGCGCTTGATCGCCACGGCGCGTTCAATGGCGCAAGCGCGATTGATATGCTCGCAGCCTTGCACCGCCAAGTCGACCCCAAGCGGCGCCAACTTGGCCAAGATCGTATCGACGATCCACTGCCCGACAGTGGGATTGGAGGCTTGACCGATTTGGCCGCCAACGACTTCGCTGGTGGTACAGCCTAACACGAACAAATCGCCTGGTTGCAACTTGGCCGCCGCCAAGACTTCTTCCATGGTTTGGCCCAATTGGGTTTGTAATGCTTCTTGTGTGATCATGTCATTTCACCCCTTGCGCCTATTCTAGCACAAACGCCGCAGCTTACACTTGCGGGTGTTGATCATAATAAGTCAGCTTGTCGCCTAGGTAATGCAGGTTCTTTTGTAAATCAGCGATTTGTTGTTGGACTTGGGCTTGTTGATCAACCAGCAACTGGTGACGCGCTTCATGGGTGCTTGGACCTTGCCGCACCAAATCCGCATAATGCTTGATGTCTCGAATCGGCATGCCGGTTTCGCGCAGGCAGTTGACGGTTTCTAACATCAACAAGTTGGCATCATTGAATTGCCTTTTGCCTGCGGCGTTGCGCCTCAAACCTGGGATCAAGCCGGCATTGTCGTAATAACGGATCGCTGAAACCGGTAAGTTCAACTGTTTGGCCACTTGGCCGATACTTAAATTCACGCGTATTTCCTCCTTGACCTCAAGT
Organism: Lacticaseibacillus jixiensis; assembly: GCF_042847315.1. Taxonomy (NCBI): domain Bacteria; kingdom Bacillati; phylum Bacillota; class Bacilli; order Lactobacillales; family Lactobacillaceae; genus Lacticaseibacillus; species Lacticaseibacillus jixiensis. Next base: position 6,206 of record NZ_BAAFPR010000009.1, on the reverse strand, counting down.
GCACTTTAGGTGATATGTTAGCCTAGTACCAGTGATTAGACAAGTTCATTCTAGGAGGATAACGCAATGGCACAATACGGAAATTACATTTTTAAAGTTGATCCAGCAGTCAAACGCACCTCGGTGCAGTACCACAATCGTTACGGCATCAAGCTTTCAGCCGACTTGTACACCCGCAAGGATCTGGATCTCAATACCCCACATCCGGGGTTGGTGTTAGGCGGGCCCAACACCACAGTCAAGGAACAAACCTCTGGCCTTTACGCCAATGAATTGGCCAAGCGCGGCTTTGTGACCATCGCCTTTGATTATTCGTTCACCGGCTATAGCGGCGGCATGCCGCGCAACTTGGATTCACCTGAGATCTATGTGGAAGACGTCAGCGCCGCAGTCGATTACCTGCGCACGCTGCGTTATGTGGCCGCTGAACAAATTGGGGCTTTAGGCGTGTGTGCCAGTGGCGGCTATTTCTTAAGCGCCGCCCAAGTCGACACGCGAATCAAGGCTGTGGCTACCGTCAGCATGTACAACCCGTCTGATTTCAGCAATCTGGATGACACCCAGCGCGCCGGAATGCTGGCAGATCTGGCCGTGCAGCGCGATTTGGACTTTGCCGGGGACCATCCGGCGTTAGGGGCGCCTTTTGCCCCGGTACAACTGGAAAAGGCCCAAGTCGATGCCGAAACTTGGGACTTGTATGAATATTACCGCACCCCGCGGGCTTATCATCCGTTAGACACCACGCAAATTACCGCAACGAGCTATTTGCCGCTGCTGAACTTCCCGATGTTGACGCATTTGGATTGGATCAGTCCGCGGCCGATCTTGTTGATTGCCGCCGAGCACGCGCCGCTGAAGGTCATCCCCGAACACGTTTACCAACTCGCCAAAGAACCTAAAGAGTTGTACATTGTGCCTGGTGCCCATCACATGGATCTTTACGACAAAACGGACATCATTCCGTTTGACAAAATCGACAGCTTCTTCAAGACCCATTTGGCTTAACGCAAAAAGCACCGCCATCCGAATTCGGATGGCGGTGCTTTTGTGGTTAGGCTAGCCGATCAGGCTGCCGTTTTCGATTTCGTTAGGCACAATGACCAAGGTGACCTTGCCTTTGCTGTCTTCAGAAGACAGCAACATGCCTTCAGACATCTCCCCGCGCAGCTTGCGCGGCTTCAAGTTGACCACAGCCATGACTTTCTTGCCTTTGAGCTCTTCAAAGTGCGGGTAGTACTTGGCAATGCCGCTGAGGATCTGGCGCGTGCCTTCATCCCCGGCATCCAAGGTGAACTTCAACAGCTTGTCGGCGCCTTTGACCTTCTCGACTTGTAAGATCTCCGCCACGCGGATCTCAGACTTGTCAAAGGCGTTAAAGTCGATTTCCGGCTTGCGGTCTTCGTCTTTAACCGTCGCTTTGGCCTTAGGCGGGGTCATTTGCGCTTTGATCCAAGCGACTTCAGCTTCAGCATCCAAGCGTGGGAAAATCGGCGTGCCTTGGGCGATCACTTGCACGCCAGCCGGCAGCTTGCCCCATTCAAGCGTTTCTTGGGCTTCGTCTTGATCGTCGAAGCCTAATTGACCGAAGATCTGCTTTGGCGCATGGGTCATCACCGGTTGAATCAGCAAAGCGATCAGGCGCAGGCTTTCGGCCAAGTGCGCCATCACTGAAGCCAGTTGGTCAGCTTTGGCCGGGTCTTTGGCCAAGTTCCAAGGTTCGGTTTCGTCGATGTACTTGTTGGCGCGGGCCACTAACTTCCAAGTGGTATCCATCGCGTCGGTGAACTGTAAGTTATCCATCAAGCCGTTGTAAGCGCCGATGACATCAGCCGCGGTTTGCTCCAAGTCCTGGTCAAACGGCGTCACGCCAGAGGCCAAAGCTGGCACCTTGCCGCCGCAATACTTGTTGATCATGGCAATGGTACGGTTCAACAAGTTGCCTAAGTCGTTGGCCAAGTCGAAGTTGATGCGGTCGATGAAGTCTTCCGGTGTGAAAATGCCATCGCTGCCAAAAGGAATCGCGCGCATCAAATAATAGCGCAAGGCATCCAAACCGTAACGCTCAACCAGCATTTCTGGGTAAATAGCGTTGCCTTTGGACTTGGACATTTTGCCGTCTTTCATGACTAACCAGCCATGACCGTAGATCTTCTTGGGAATCGGCAGACCCAGCGCCATCAACATGATCGGCCAATAAATCGTGTGGAAGCGCACGATTTCCTTGCCGATCAATTGGATGTCAGCTGGCCAATACTTGTCAAACAAGTCGTGGTTTTCGCTGCCATAACCTAACGCGGTGATATAGTTCAACAAGGCGTCGACCCACACGTAAACCACGTGCTTCGGGTTTTCCGGCACCGGCACGCCCCAGTTGAAGCTGGTGCGGCTCATCGCCAAGTCTTCCAAGCCGGGCTTGATGAAGTTGTTGATCATTTCCTTCTTGCGGGAAACTGGTTGAATGAAGTCAGGATGCTCGTCGTAGTACTTCAACAAGCGATCGGCGTACTTGCTCATGCGGAAGAAGTAAGATTCTTCTTTGACCAATTGCACCTCATGGCCTGATGGCGCCTTGCCGCCGATCACTTTGCCGTCTTGGTCGCGGTAAACTTCAGCCAATTGCGGTTCGGTGAAGTATTCTTCGTCTTCAACTGAATACCAGCCAGTGTATTCGCCAAGATACACGTCGCCTTGTTTGATCAAGCGTTCGACGATTTTCTGCACAGCCTTGACGTGTTCTTCATCAGTGGTGCGGATGAACTTGTCGTTGGTGATTTCAAGCAGCTTCCACAGGGACTTGATTTGCGCCACCATGCCGTCGACATAAGCCTGCGGGGTGATGCCTAATGCGTCAGCCTTCTGCTCGATCTTCAAGCCGTGTTCATCGGTCCCGGTCAGAAAGAAGACATCGTAACCCATCAGGCGCTTGTAGCGGGCGATCACGTCAGCGGCGATCGTTGAATAAGCGTTACCGATATGTAACTTGCCACTTGGATAATAGATCGGGGTGGTCACGTAGAACGTTGGTTTTGCCATGAATAATGTGCCTCCTGCAGCCTTGCACTTTCTACTTAAGTGCCATATGTCATCCAGTATAGCATAGATGCTCACGCCTGAAAAAGTGACTGTCAGCAAAGATTAGCCACGCCGTACTATTGTTTCTTCGCCAATGCACCGCCATAAAAGGCGATTATCGTCGCCACGACTGAAAGCACGTAGCCCCACCACGGCTAACCAGTAACAATGTCAAGCATAAAGACGATCCCCACGGCAATCACCAACATGGCCTCCCCGGTGCCAAATTTCAGATAAACCATCACCAAACTCCCCCTTTATTTGCCTAGAACAGATCCAGCTGCCGCGGCGCCAAATGCGGCCAATGTAAATTCAGCAGCGCGATAAACGCCAAGGCATTGTCTGCCGCATCATGCCCGCCGTTATTGTTGAAGATCACCGCCACATGCTGGCTGTTCAAGCCTTGCGCCACCGTCGCCAGCTTGCGCAGTTCTTCTTTAGTATAGCGATAATTTGTGCGCGCCGAAAAGCTCCCTGGCCCGCGGCTTTGCCACCCAGCGGCATTCAAACCATGCAAGCGCATAATGGTCAGCTCCGAATTCGTTGCCACTGGCACCAGCGGCACACTGCCTGCCGGCGTTTGCGGCTCAGACACCACCACATGACTCATCGCCAAGCTTGTCAACAGATCCAGCGTCTGCTTGCGGTATTGCGGCAAGTACCACCCGTCATGGCGAAACTCCACAGCGATGGGCCAATTCGGATATTGCGCGCGCACAAAGCGCAAATAGCGGACATTCTCCGCAGTCACGCCAAAATACGGCGGAAACTGAAACAACACCGCCGCCAGTTGATTGCTTTCAGCCAGCGGCGTCAAAGCCTCATGCAGCGCGCCGAATTGCCCCAGCAAGTCCTCTGTTTCTTTATGCCGCGTCATCAACTGCGTGGCTTTGACAATGAAGCGCATTTGACGCGGCACTTGTTGCTGCCACTGCTGCACGGTATGCACACTGGGACAACCATAGAAGCTCGAATCAATTTCTACAATTGGAAAATATTGCGCCAAGTCCGCCAGCGTGCTGGTTTTGCCATTAGCGGCCAAGCTTGGATGATCGGCGATCGCCGTTAAGCCCACTTCGATCATGGCGCCACCGTCAAGTCAACGAAGCGCTCCCCAACAAAATGCGACACATATTCGCGCGGCACACCTGCTTTAAAAAGCGGCAGCATCGCAGGCAGATCCGGCACTAAACCCAAATTATCAGCATCTTCGACCCACTGGCGCGGCCAAGCGGCCAACACCCCTTCTCGCGTCATCTTCGGCGCCACTTGCGCGTCAGTAGTCGCAGCAAACAAATGCAAGTCGCCGCGCAGTTGATCGTCAACATACCAATGCACAAGGCCACAGGCGTGCATTTGCTTTAAGTTCAAGCCGCTTTCTTCTTGCACTTCGCGGATCGCACCAGCTTGGGGCGTTTCGTTTGCTTCGATTTTGCCGCCTAGCGCGTTCCACAACCCGATATACGGCGGCTTAGCGCGGTTGATCAGCACGCAGCCATCAGGTGTTTGGACTAAGACTAGGGTGTATTGTTTTGCCATAAGATCACCTCAATTGGTAGTCTAGCACGTTTTGCTTTTCGGCAGAATGAGCAAAAAAAGCCGGGCATTTTTGTGCAGGTTGACCCGTGTGTGTTGAAGCGCTTCCACGTATACTCAAGAAGTAAATTACGATAGGAGTGAATATTATGGTTCAAATCGACCTCGAGCACATCTACAAACAATATCCCCACGCCGACCACGATGCTGTTATGGACATCAACCTGCACGTTAAGGACAAGGAATTCATCGTTTTCGTTGGTCCTTCCGGGTGTGGTAAGTCCACGACCATGCGGATGATCGCCGGCTTGGAAGATATCACTAAAGGCGAATTGAAGATCGACGGCAAAGTCATGAACGATGTGGCGCCTAAAGACCGCGATATCGCCATGGTGTTCCAGAACTACGCTTTGTACCCACATATGACTGTGTTTGATAACATGGCTTTCGGGTTGAAGTTGCGTAAATACGCCAAAGATGACATCAAGAAGCGGGTCGATGAAGCCGCTGAGATCTTGGGCTTGACTGAATTCTTGACCCGCAAGCCAGCCGACTTGTCTGGTGGTCAACGTCAGCGTGTTGCCTTAGGGCGTGCGATCGTGCGTGATGCCCCGATCTTCTTGATGGATGAACCTTTGTCCAACTTGGATGCCAAGCTGCGTGTTTCTATGCGTGCCGAAATCGCCAAGCTGCATCGTCGCTTGAACACCACCACCATCTACGTTACTCATGACCAGACTGAAGCGATGACCATGGCTGATCGGGTTGTGGTTATGTCCGTTGGTAAAGTGCAACAAATTGGGACCCCTGCGGAAGTTTATGACAACCCAAGAAACCAATTCGTGGCTGGGTTCATGGGCTCTCCTGCGATGAACTTCATGGCTGTTCATTACAAAGACGGCCGCATCTCCGATGGCAAAGGCTTGAACATCGCCATCCCAGAAGGCCGTGCTAACATCTTGAACGATCGTGGCTACAACGATAAAGACGTGACCTTAGGGATCCGTCCTGAAGATATCCATACTGAACAAGCCTTCTTGGATACTTGGCCAGATCAAACCGTTGAATCTGTTGTTACCGTTTCCGAATTAATGGGTGCGACCTCACAACTGTACGCAACTGTTGACGGTACTGACTTCGTTGCCACCGTTGACGCCCGTGACTTCCACAACCCTGGTGAAAAAGTTAAGATGGGCTTCGATGTCAACAAGGCTCACTTCTTTGATAAAGAAACCACTAACGCGATCGTGACTAAAGAAGCTGAAGAAGCCATGACCGTTGAACAATCTAAGGCATAGTTTCAGAAGGCTTTGGGACTTGCCGGGTGATGCCGCACTCGGCAAGTAGTTTTCCACCCATACCCCTTAATGCGCGCCGTCCAGTTAATCGGACGGCGTTTTTGTGTACCAGAGCGGAGCAAAGCGATTTTAGCGGTGGATATAAGATGGGATGACGCAAAGGCGCTCTTTGCGTAAGCACCTAATAACAGACCGCCTATCCCTCTCAATTGCCAAGCGGTATCATGACCTCATCATAAGAATGGTGAGGTATTTATATGGACGAAGATCAACCCGAGATTGTTCGTATCAAGTTGGACG